>CAZBQL010000198.1:0-2609 GCA_964493985.1 uncultured Dehalococcoidales bacterium | reverse complement strand
GGAGCGGTTGCCTGAGTGGGCAAGGGGTCGAGGGAGGGAAGATGGGATTTCTCGACAGTGTTGGATTTGCTCTTAGAATTACAAATCTCAAAATACGAGTTTATTCGGTAATTAGTACCTCGAATGAGCTTAGGGATTAGGATTTAGAATTACTATAAAAACTATGTTTACAAATCTGTTGAGCAGGAATCCGTAGCCTCCTGCTTCATTATTACGAGCTGAGACAGTGATAAGTTTCGGGACTGAATAAAGGCAGATGATTTTTATCGGTCCTGGATTTTGTCCACTACCGCCTTGACCTTGCCTTCCATTGTTATCTGCTTGTCACGGCGATCGTCGATAGTGATGCTGGTTACCACCCGCTGTATTCCTTGTGAAAAGGGCAGTTCGTGCATTTCCTTCACCAGTTCCAGTATCCTGTCGAGAGGTCCCTGGACTATCGTTGCCATCGGCGTAACCTGGTAGCTGATATCAGTCGCCTTTTCCAGCACGTTGACGCAGTCTGCTAAAATATGACTCACGCCGACTGTTTCAGTTCCGAAAGGTAATATTTTAATTTCCGCTATTACTGAATTATCCATTGTTGTTACCCCCTGTAAGTCCTTTCAATCAATTATCATACCTCTTATCCTGGACCTTGACTAATAGCAGGTATATGCGCCGAAAGTTTGACAAAAAAGATATAAAAGAGTAAATATCATATATTGCTTTGGTTGAATGGTTATGATATACTTCTCTTCTCCGGTATGATATCCCGGACAATCAGGGTATGTCATAATAGTATTAAGGCAAATCGATAAATGGTCCAGCGAAATACAATTCATATTATAACCTCCGGTACCTGCTCGTTATGCCGGAAGATGCCGCACCGGCTGTTCTCAAGAACAGCCTGCAAGACAAACAGGTGGTCGGTGCCGTTACTCTTTTTCGCGTAAGACCGGACTGGACTGAAACCGCACTGGCAATTATCCGGAATTGCATTCAACGACAATAGCTTACCTGCTGATACTTCTTGATATGTAAAAAGAATCCGGGCTGGCAGATAAGCAGGAGGAAGAAGAAGTGAGTAAAACAACCGAACAAGCCCGCACTTTCCTTGAGAGTGAAAAGAAAAGAATAGAAGACGAACTTGCGCAACTTGGTCTTGACGCTAAGTCTAACGATGTCAGACGTGAAGGGAGCCCGTTCGGTAAAAGGGAAGAGGAAGCTACGGAAAGCCTGGAGTTTGAGAAGCGGCTTGCCCTGGAAAAGCAATTATACGAACAACTCGCCGAGGTTGAGCACGCTTTACAGAAAATAGAGGATGGTACCTACGGCCTGTGTGACAGTTGCGGCCAACCAATCGCTGAAAACCGGCTCGAAGCTCTTCCACAGGCGAGTTTATGCATAGAATGCAAGGCAAAGAATGCGAAAACTCGGGTCTAGTAAACGGTGGTGGTGGAGTGTTGTCTTTGTCATTACCGCTTCGGCAATAATAACTGCCGACCAGTTGAGTAAAAACTGGATAAGGACCTATACCGGCGAATTTCCTATCTTTGAAATTGGAATATTCCGTATCATCGATGTACAGAACACAGGATCATCTTTCGGTCTCTTCCCCGGGCAGAATTTGATCCTGACGATAGTTGCGTTCGTCGGAATAGTGCTTATTCTTGGTCTTGCCACCGTTATTACGTTACGTTACCCTCTCCTCGATACCTGGTACACCAAGTTTGTCCTGGGACTGATACTCGGTGGAACGGTCGGAAATCTGATAGACAGGCTGGCACGCGGCTACGTTACCGATTTTATCGACGTGGGACCCTGGCCTACATTTAACATTGCCGATTCTTCAATGGTCTGCGGTGTTATCCTGCTGGCGCTGTTCATCATGTTTTCAAAGAGGGTCCGGGCTGTTTTCGAGTCCTGAATTATTTCCCGGACTTTACCTTCTCTATTATCGCGGTAAGTGTTACACCGAGTTTTTCATTTATCACCACGTCGGCGTACCGGTCATGTGGAGTCGGCGCCAGGTTGATAATCACCAGCTTTGCCCCGCGATTCTTCGCCATTAAAGGCATCTCCGCGGCGGGGTAGACCACAAGCGAGGAACCACAGGCCATCAGCAGGTCGCATTCCGAAGCCCTTCTCTGGGCTTCACGTATTTCTCTCTCCGGCAGTGACTGGCCGAACTGGATGACATCGGGTTTCATGATACCGCCGCATTTTTCGCACAATGGCACTTTTTCTCCGGCTTCCAGCCTGACAAATATATCATCCATCGGGTACCTGCTACCGCATTCCAGGCATAAAGCCCGGGTCCAGGTGCCGTGGAGTTCGATCACCATTTCATCGGGGATACCCGATTTCTGGTGGAGGCTGTCGCCGTCCTGGGTGATGATGCAGTCGAGCTTACCCATTCTGTGAAGCTCATCGATTGCGTGGTGGCCTGCGTTAGGTTCAGCCCTGGAGATAAGCGGCCAGAGGTTTCTCTGGCGTTCCCAGTACTTTTCCCGGCTGGCCTGCGTGGTGAGGAATTTCTGGTAGGTGAGTTCATTGGGATCGTACTGGTCCCAGATACCGCCGGGACTGCGGAAATCAGGGATACCCGATTCCGTGCTGATACCGGC
>CAZBQL010000197.1:0-2644 GCA_964493985.1 uncultured Dehalococcoidales bacterium | reverse complement strand
TTCTGGCTACCACCAACTGAAATAAAAAACATTCTGTCAGCAGCCACAAAACGAAAAGAATAATGCTATCTTTTCACTGGTTATTAGTCCCTCTGCGTTTCTTCCAGCGTGGTGCCGTATGATTGTCCTGCTATGCTGAAAGCTGACTGTACTTTCCCTTTAGTTGAGATTGATTGCCCTTTCTGGGGAGGCGGCTGGCTGGTAATTACCCACATAGTGCCACTACCATCACCAAGTTGGTAAGCCCCCTTCTCCACTATGGTAAACCAGGCAGTCTCTCCAACGGTTCCCCTGATTGTTAAGTCTCTACCCTCGTAGTGTGAGGGATTGGCAAGTATGTCGCCAATTTCGGTGGCTGGACTGCAGCCGATAGCAGTGAACACAAGGAGAACGAATACTAATAGGGTTATGATGCTTAAAAACCGCTTCATATTTTTTCGTTCTCTCCTTTACTGTATTTGAATCCTGACATGCAGTTTCCTGGAATTCCAAAGTACTTATAATTTCCTTCCTGACACACAGTTCTACTTGAAGTCCGGAACGATTAAAAGAGTTTGAATACTGATTTTAGCAGCCAGATAATTATGAAAATAATTGCGACAACAAGCGCTATATGGATCAGAGCTCCCCAACTAAAGACGAATAATCCCAGCAGCCACAGGATTAAGAGAATAATACCTACAATTAGTAAGATACCCATGTTTCCTCCTTTCTATTTATCGGTGCTACTCCCCGTAGTCACCGGGTGGCGCATTAGACCATATTGGAAAGTGAATTCTGCTCCCAGTATCATTATGAATGCCGAATAATATATCCAGACGAGTAAGGCCATAATCGAGGCTATAGAACCATACAGGAGCTGATAATTAGCGAAGTTCTCCAAGTAAAAAACAAACAGAGTCCTGGCAATTTCAAAGAGGACAGCGGCTAGGAGCGCTCCTGGCCAGATATAACGCCAGTATGTTTTCGTGTCAGGGATGAGTTTATAGAGAAGCAGGAAAACGGTCAGTATGAGAAGGAATGCTGCCAGCCTGCTACCCACGTCTAGTATCAAAAGGTCAGCAATGGGCAGGTTTAATACACCGCGCAAAATTGAAATGACGGCACTGATTCCCAGGGAAAGAAGAAAGAGAATACCAATACCAAACACTATGCCCAGTTCACTGCCTTTTCTAATGAAAAAAGAGCGGCGATACCGGTGTATATCCCAGGCTCGATTAATCGACAAGCTTATCGCGCTGAACATCGCACTTGCGCCCCAGATGAAGACAGCTATGCTCAGCACACCCATTGTGCCCCGTAGTTCGATAATATTGTCAATATTTTGCTGTAGGATGTTGGTGGCGCCGGGGATGTTATCACCGACAAATTTCAGAAGGTCTTCTTGTATATTTCTTGAAGGTAATAAAAAACCAAAAACAGCGATGACTCCCATTAGAAGTGGGAATATGGATAGGAGCGCATAATAAGCTACCCCTGCAGCCCTATGCGTGGCATCAGTATCACCTAACTCCTTGACAGTGCGATTTATCAATTGTACTGCAGGTATTTTAAGTAGACGGTCTATGGCCCTCTTCAACCTGTCTTTCAAGTGATTTATTAGATCACCCATAGCCTTTGTTCGTTTTCCTCCAGTCAATCAAATCAATCATTCTTTGAAATTACGCGATAATATTCGCCAGTGGCTTGTCAGTTGAATGAAGGTATTTGATCTTTCCTTCCTGAGTGCTATGCCGCAAGTACTTAAATAGGCCCAGGATGAACATGGTAATCGGCAAGACGATAATTGGCTTACCTCCTCTTTGTATGGTGTTGGTGAGCCGCCTTGTTTCACCGACTCACCAGGATATATCAATTTCTTGGTTCATATGTTTAAATTGTCGACGCTAAACTGTGTTGTCTTCTATCACAGCATCAGCCGCGTTCTGCTTAACGGATTCAATACCTTCCAGTGCACTGTGTTTGGCGTCATAACCCTGAGATACCGCGATGATCTCTCCGTTTGTAGCAACCAGATTAAACCTGAATTCCCCCGCTACGTCCTTGTTTATCTCAAACTTGGCATCAGTCTTATGGCTGCCTAATTTTGTAACCCTCTGTTGCACTATCCCCATGTAGGGCTCATATCCATGGCTGGTGTAATAGCGGTCAAGTAATTCCATGTCTTGGTCTTCCTGCCACTTTTCAATCTCTTCCAGCCAGGTATCCTTGTCCATACCCGGAGCATTCTTGAGAACTTCTTCCTGCATATTCAGAGTAAACTTCATTGTCGTCGGGTGCCACTTCAAAGCTGCCCAGGGCATGGCAAACCACTTGTCGCCGAAACCCAGCGTGCCTCCAAATGAGACCAGCGCGAATGCAATCAGACCTTCACGCATGTCCATCACTAAGGTCTGCACCTGACCCATGTCATCACCCTTCTGATTGACTACATCGTACTGTTCCAACCGGATGCTTGGTACGAACCTTGCCGATTTAATAGTCATTGTATTCCTCCTGATAAATCCTTTTTGAGTAGCTAACTGACATGACTGCCAGTGAATTTAGCCTCCGAACCGTTTGAAGAAGAAAAGCCGGGAAATTTTGCCTTCTACTTGCCCTGCTCTTTTCTTATGGTTCCAAGTTTCTTGTCAGACCGGGTATC
>CAZBQL010000196.1:0-2792 GCA_964493985.1 uncultured Dehalococcoidales bacterium | reverse complement strand
TCCCTTCGTAATTTAATCGAGGGTAATTTCACACAATCTTCTTGACAGTACCGTCCGTTCGTCGAAAACTATAATGAAAATATTCATCCAGCCTATCTATTCTGGATCCATGTATTTTTACCTACCTTTGTCACATCGAGGACGTTGATTATACCATCATCGTTAGCACTGCCAAACAATCTGGCAACTAAGTCTACTAAACAGCCCTGCCTATTCTCTGACTAGAGTTGCTATTCCCAGCATTGCAAGAAATGCCAGACCTGCACCCAGATAGAACGGAGACGCCACACTAACATTGTCCCAGAGTAGTCCGGCAATCAGACTGGCCGCCACCAGTGTAAGACCAATCACGCCCTGGTATAGCCCGTAAGCCGTTCCTCTCTTTTCCGCTGGAGCCAGGTCTGCTACGAAAGCCTTAGTAACTCCCTCAACTATCCCGTAATAGACACCATACAGGGCAAAAAGTAGGTATATATGCCAGATTGCTGATGCCATAGCGAATCCCAGGTAAACAAGGGCATAGATTAACCATCCCAGGATAATTACTTTTCGTCTGCCCAGTTTATCGGAAAGCATGCCCATCGGCATAGAAATAACGGCATAGGTTGCATTGAACAGGACGAGCATCAGGACTACCTGTAAAAGTGGCGCTCCCATATTTTGCGCTCGTAAGATGACGAAGAAATCACTGGAATTTCCGAGTGTGAAGACAAACATTATCGAAAGAAATATCCAGAAACGCTTATCGAAGCCTTCCTTAATACTGGCAAAAGAGAAACTACTCCCGTTAACGGCACCTTCCACCCGAGTCTGCTTTTTCTCGCGAACAAAATAATTGAGTACCAGGACACCCAGCACCGCAGGTATCACGCCGCCTATTATCAACCACCGGAAACAGCCCAGGTTGATTTCCACTGCTCCGGTACCCTCAACCAGATAGACTATCAAGGCAGCGATAACCAGTCCCAGAAAAGCACCGGCCGTATCCATTGAACGGTGCAGTCCGAATGCTTTTCCCCTTTCGGTAGCGGATACCGAATCGGCAATCAGGGCATCACGTGAAGATGTACGGACACCCTTACCGAGCCTGTCGGTAAACCTGACGGCGAGTACCAGTCCCCAGCAATTAGCCAGGTAGAGAAACGGCTTGGCAATGGTTGATATACTGTAGCCAAGAACTGCCAGCCCCTTTCGCTTTCCCAGCTTATCACTGAACCAGCCGCTGAATATTCGGAATATCGCATCTGCTCCTTCGGAAAGTCCCCCGACAAGTCCTACGATAGCTCCGGCTGCTCCCAGAACATTAGTAAGAAAAAGAGGAACCAAGGTAAAAATCATCTCGCTGCTGACATCCGTCAGCAGGCTAGTTATTCCCATAAAGAATACATTCGGATGAAGACCCAAGATTTTTTTACTGTTAATTCTTTCCTCTGCTGCCAACGCTGTTCTCCTTACCGACATATCGATTTTTATTTTTATAGCACTTCCACAATCAATCGGCAAGAGCCATACCATTTATCAGGGGGGAAAAGAGAAATACTCATGTAGAACGATAGTACGCCGTCCTAATAGACAAGGATAATTATAAGATCAATTCAAACTGTTACCGAAGACGTAGAATGGAAAAGGACACTGACCATTGAAATACTTTGCCATACGAATGTTAAAAAGACTGATCAGGTTGGTAGATGTCTACTCGATAACCTGTCGAGATATATAAATATCGTAAGAACCACCCCGGCGAACATATAGCCGCCAATTACATCACTCGGCCAGTGGGCTCCGAGATAAACTCGGGAAGCGCCTACCATTAAAATCAGAATCAGCATGGTGAGAAAGGTAAGCATCCGAAAACAGCGTCTGTGTATGCGGGTAAGAGCCAAATATGCTACTAGTCCGAATAACGCCATCGCAAAAAAGGAGTGGCCGCTGGGGAAACTACCTTCGTGTATGATTTCTGAAACCTTTACTAGGTCGGCGGTGGGGCGTGGACGGTCTACTAGCATTTTAACCACTGCGCCGAGTAAGCTGCTGATTCCCGCCCCGATTATCATAATGGCTTCCCGTTTCCCGTACTTCCAAAAAAATAAAAGACTAAGAGCTACCACAATTACCGCGGACCGCCAGTTTGCTGTGAAATTCGAAACCCATTCCATGACCGATAGCAATGTATTGCTGTGGATCGATTGAAAAAGAAGCGTCAGGTTCAGATCACCAGGGAAACGAGGCAACCAGTGAGCGCAGATTGACATGGCGATGGCGATAACAACCAGGCTGCCGGTGGCAACTAATAAATAATAATCGGGATTGTTACGTAACTTTACTAAATTACACAATAGAGGTATTCCCTGCTGGCTTTCTGTATTCTTTTTCAGGTGCCGTTATCAAATGAATACCCGCTTTGCCTTCGAGAAATAATGAATCCGCAGGCACATACCCCGGCAACAAACAAGCCAAAAACAGAGAGAAGATTAACCCATTGACTAGACAGGATGTCCGCTAGCGGCATCCCGTTGAATTCTGGCTTGATCCCAAGTAAGGCAAAACTGGCCCTTTCATAGTGTTTTGTTATTGATATTTCCTCTATGGAGCTTCTTATAGTCTCATAGCTGCTGAAATTGGCCATCACCTGTTTCTCTTGGGACTTGGTCAATTGCATACTGCTGAAGAATCCTCCGGGGACCTGATTGTCGGGGTCCATGGTATCACCGATCTGGGGCAAGATTAACACGACCAGCAGCCAGATAACAAACGAAATCATCAATGCATGCGATATTGTCTTCATGGACAGC
>CAZBQL010000195.1:0-2875 GCA_964493985.1 uncultured Dehalococcoidales bacterium | reverse complement strand
TATAAGCGGAAATCCGCTTACCGATGTCTCACCCCTGGCATCACTCACTCAACTTGAAAATCTCGATATCAGCGGTTTTTCATATCCTGGCTGGGAAAGAAGCATGGAATATTCGTATTACGGTATATCTCACAGGATTGCATCGATGTACCTGAGGTACGGCCTGCTTGAAGATATCTCACCGCTGGCTTCCCTGAAGAACCTGAAAGTACTCCGCCTCGATAACAACCGGATAGCCGATATTTCTCCACTCGAATCACTTACCGGTCTGAACGAACTCTATATTACCTACAATTCAAAGATAGAAGACATTTCTCCGTTATCTCCGCTGACCCACCTCACCATATTACAGCTTACACCCGGTCTGGTGAATGATATCTCTCCAATTAGCTCGCTGAAAGAATTAAAGAAACTTCTGATTAGTACAGGAAGAGACACCGATATTTCACCCCTGGCTTCTCTGACTAACCTGAATGAGCTGATTCTGGGCACACTTGTGGAAGACCTTTCACCGCTGGCATCTTTAACCGGCCTGACAAGACTGCAGATTAAAGGCATGGAGGGTGTGGACTATTCTCCTCTTACCTCGCTGCCCAACCTTACCGAGCTTTATATAAGCGGCTTTTCCGGGTTTGGCAGCAGGCTGTTCTCTACGCTGGATGACCTGCCGGGGGAGATGATCGGTATTGCGCCGATAGGTGATATATTGTGGCTGTCATCGATGACCAACCTTACCGTACTGCACATGGGACGATGCGGTATTTCGGATATATCACCTCTTTCTTCCCTGACCAATCTCAGAGAGTTGTGGATTTACGATAACGAGATAGCCGATATCTCGCCCCTCGCTTCTCTTACAGGGCTTGAGACATTGCACCTTTACGGGAATAATAGTGATCTGGTGGATATTTCTGCTCTGTCGGCGATGCCTGAGCTTGAGACTCTTAGCCTGGGCTTAAGTGAGGATACGGATATATCGCCGCTGGCTTCGCTCTCCAATATGAAAAAACTCTGGCTGCACGGCGAGCATTCTGACATATCGCCGCTGTCCTCGATGTCGGAGCTTACCGAACTGTCACTGTATACCGGTACCGGCGATATTTCGGCACTTTCTTCATTGACTAAACTGAAAGAACTCAAGCTCGGAGGCGACAAGCTTACTGATCTATCGCCACTCGAAAATCTTAAAGCACTGGAGAGACTTAGTTTCAGTGGGAGTCATTTATCCGACGTGCCTGAAACCGTTACCGGAAGAACGACAGATATTTCATCATTAGCTTCACTTACAAGTCTTAAAGAATTAACCATTGAGGATGACTATATCGCCGACATCCCGTCTCTCTCATCTCTGTTGAGTCTGGAATCCCTCAGGCTTCGGAGTGTCCAGGTAAAAGATATTTCGTCGCTGACTTCACTGGTCAATCTTAAGCACCTGTTTATCAGCTGCGAGCAGCTTACCGATATTTCTCCTCTAGCGTCCCTTCATGAACTCAGATACCTGTGGGTCACAGGGCATTTCCGCCGTTGGGAAAACCGTCCCCGGAATCTGGAAATTCCTCCTCTCGATGATATGAAAAGCCTGATATGGCTGGAATTAAGCAACCATGAGCTGAGCGATGTCTCCGGTCTCGCCTCGCTGGCTTCACTTGAATACCTTGCTCTGGGGTATAACAGGATAGAGGATATCTCTCCGCTCGCTTCTCTTACCGGGCTGGTTTATCTGGATCTAGACATGAACCAGATACAGGATGTTTCGGAGTTGTCGTTAATGAAAGATCTTAGAGTTCTGGACCTGGACTGGAACAAGGTAAATGATGCTTTACCTCTCTCCTCGTTAAAGAAACTCCGTAGACTGGGACTTGAAGGAAATCGGATCAGGGATATATCACCGTTGCTGGATCTTGAGAATCTTGAAACTGTACGTCTCACTGAAAATCCTCTCGACGAGGAATCAGAAATTACTTATATACCACAACTCAAGGAGCAAGGAGTCTCGGTCTGGTGGAAGCCGTTCAATCTGGATCGATAACCGACAAAGCACATAGTGTTAAATATAGTCCTTGCCTATGATGACATTTGCATTGATTTCAACTTACTCCGTTAACAATCTAGATTTTCTAATATAAGTCAAGGCTATTTTTCTCCGGTTGACCATTAGATCCTTCTCGTTTGACTAGTGTCCGGGAGATGTAGTGATTACAGGTTGAGGAGCTTCGGCTGTCTCGTAGTAACTTTATGTCAATACGTTCTAATGAATCTGGAAGATGCCTACTTAGCAGATAATTCTGAAAGTTACTAACAAAAGCAAACAATACCTGGAACTTGCCCGTCAAGGAGAGTCTTTTCGACGACCTTTTACTAACCGTCACCTTAGAATAAAGGTGCTGGTTGTGGACCATTTCAAAAACCCCTAATAGAAAGTAATATAGTATGATTCCCAGTTTATATTGTGCTTATGTTACTTACTTGTGCCGACGTCCTAGAATTCGGCGCACAATATACCCGATGGTTATAATAATTATCGTGGGTACGACTATTACAAGAATATGATGTACACTCATTTCCTCTTCTGACTGATATCAAATGTTACTAATGTCATAATGGAAATCCTATCAGGCAGTTCACGTCCACTTCGTCAATATCTCCTCTCTCTGAAACGTCCTTGTGCTCAGAAAGAAAAGAATTACATCTGCTATAAAGGCAGCGCCGGAGATGATCCAGATAGTAGCAGTATTTAGCTTTATTGCGCCGACTTCGGTAGCAACATAAATAAAGAAAAGTGGAATTGCTATCAAAACCCCTTGCAATTGAGCGGCGCGCGGGTCAGTGGCCCTCGCAGAAACAATGACGCTCCACTCAACGGAAAGGACGGACA
>CAZBQL010000194.1:1363-2925 GCA_964493985.1 uncultured Dehalococcoidales bacterium | reverse complement strand
CTCAGGATGAACGGATTACTTAAGTATTTCTGGATTCCCGCTCCGCCGCGGCGGACGGGAATGACATATATAGATTGTCCGAAAATTGTCATTCTGAGGGAGTCCGCCCGAGGTGGATGACCGAAGAATCTCCTTTCTGTATCGAATGAGATTCTTCGTCCTCCTTCGTCGTCCTTAGGATGACTTTTCTTCAGTGCTAATTTAAAAACTCCTCGGTTCGTATGCCTTTTTTATCTCTTCATGAGAAGGAGCAGGACCCCATGAGAAGACCTGCTCCCGGGTGATATTCGGAATGTGTTCCGGCGGCCTGACGATGTCGAACCTTATCGCCTTCTCCGGGCAGGTATAGACACAGAGACCGCATCCCATGCACGACTTTTCCGTAATACTTGCCTTCATCTTCTTCGACCCGGGCACTTTCACCATCTCAACAGCCCCGAATATGCACCGCTCCATGCACGTCTGGCAGCCGCTGCACGCTTCCTGGTCAACGCTTGCCAGGTACCGGCTCTTTGTCGGATCCATCAGGTCGTAGTCAAGTCCGGCATGGATAAGAGGATTGACCACCCGGCAGCAGCATTCGCACCAGTTGCAGGCTTCCTCGAGCCGTGGAAAGTTCAATGACAGGTGACCCAGTCCGGCATCCTCCAGGGCATACATCTCATCCATAGCTTCCTGGTAGGTCAGGGGCTTCAGTTCCGGCCACCGCTCCAGTATCCCGGCGAACTCTTTTTCACTGGCGCCGTTGTCATCATCGAGGATGACATGCACGCAGACCTCCATCTTGTTATCGCACTGGCGGTGCTGGGTACGGCAGGAACAGGGCAGGAACAGTATCATCTTCGAATGCCTGAACATCTCCTCGTAATTCTCGTAGGGCAATATCTGGTCTTTCGGGATATGGGGGCTGGCAGCCAGGGCCTGCAAAGCCGGCACGATGCGGTGTGTCGACCACATTCCAGTCAGCCGTCTTTTGTGTGAATGCTCCGCGATGGTATAACGCCATTCCTTGAAGAAGAATTCCGTCCACAGCTTGTCTACTTGATCACTCTTGTTCTGAGTACGGTGGCACAGCAGCATGGCATGGGTAGGCATCGAGTATCTGTCGCCCATGAGACCGATCAAGCCCTTCTTCATTATCTCATCGATTTTAATTTTCAACTCGCCCTCACCAATTCCGGTCTTTTCAGCCAGTTCCGGTAACGACACAGGTTTATCTAACTCACAGAGAATTTCGCTTTCTTCGGGCGTAATCATCCCCTTCAGCACCTTGTTAAACAACGCTGAATCTGCCATGTCATATCGTGCTGCTATTATTTTGTATGCGTCTTTTTGTGTACTCATTTTTACTCCTCGTATCTCCTTAAGTATCTGAACTCCCACGAAAATAAGATTTACAGCTCATAGACTTTCAAATCCAGGTCTATTTCTAACTCCGCTTCTGTAAGTTCCTGAATCTGATCCGCCGCCCAGCCGGGAGCGGCTTCTTTCAGGACAAGGCCTTCTTTTCTTCCTTTTTCACCTTTTACCTCGATAACTGCCAGGTCGGTCACGATCAGGTC
>CAZBQL010000194.1:0-1263 GCA_964493985.1 uncultured Dehalococcoidales bacterium | reverse complement strand
CGCCATATCCATCTCCTGCCATTCATCGATGGTATAGGCGGTACCGTATCCCAGGATACCGTTCTCGCCGTGCCAGAAGATATCGACGCCAGCAGGTACGTAGTTGCCGACAAGTCCCGGTATTCCCCTGCCGAGATTCACGACGTCTCCGTCCTTGAACTCCTTCGCGACACGCATCGCGATCGTTTCCATGTCGAGCTTTTCCGCCCGGTATCTTTCAACCAGTTTTTCACGCTTGTCATCCATTATGCACCTCTTCCCGATGAAGCCAGTTTCGATTGTCTCCTGGAACCTTCCGGACCGTACATCCGTTCTTTGATCGTCTCATCCCACTCCGAAGTCCCCTTTCCTCCCTCCGGCACCTTCACTATCCGGTCGATGTATACGTGCGGAGTGTGTATCTGGTCGGGGTCTATCTCTCCCGGTTCCACTATCTCCAGTACTTCAGCAATAGTGATCTTCGAAGCCCTGGCAACAAGCGGATTATGGACTCTCTGCATTCTCCGGTATACCAGGTTGCCGTATTTATCGGCCTTTTGCGCCTTCACGAAACCGAAATCGGGTATCAGCGGTTTCTCAAGCAGGTACTTTTTACCGTCGATCGTATAGGTATCGTAATACTCTTCAAGAAAAGTACCGACACCCACCGGTGTCAGGATGCCGCCGTAACCGTTCGCGGCTGCTTCCAGTTTTGTGCAGATAGCCCCGAATGTCGTCGGCACCACTTCGATATTCTCAATGGCTTCTTTAAAAGGTCTCATTTCATCGTCGCCACTGCCCGAATACACGGTGCTGGTAAAACCCGTGATGACCTTCTTTATCTTACCCGGCTGAAGCAGGCAGTTACTCGGTCCGTAGGAGGTAAAAGGCCTCTCTTCTTCCGTGGCTTCCTTTACCGGCATGACCATATTCCCCATGACAGTCAAGTCTCTCACATCTTTTTTATACAAAGCTTCCCAGAGATTCACTGCCTGGCTGGACGTCCCGAAGGTGGAAAAGGCGATTGTCGCCCCGTCGAAAATATCGGCAACCGCTTCATCGAAACTCTCGAATATCTTGTTTTTCATTTTCCGTTCTCCTTTCCCAGGTTTATATTTTATAGACCCTGCACAGCAGCGCCCGGTTGCACCAGCCGCCGGTCAGCGGGTCGCAGCTTTCCGGGTCGTCGAGTGTCAGCACGTTCGCGTTCGATTCCCATAAGCCATGCAGTGAAGGTTCGGCGCCGTCCATCTCCGGGAACCACCAGCTTGCTTCCACGTTCAC
>CAZBQL010000193.1:0-2973 GCA_964493985.1 uncultured Dehalococcoidales bacterium | reverse complement strand
TCACGAAAAGGTTGTCAACAAACTACAAGAAGCAAAATTACTAGGTAGCTATGGAAGTCAGATGCTTAGACTTCGCTTAGCAAGAAACCAAGTAACCTATAACCTTAATAAGCTATATAGACAACCAAGCGGGCACTCACGCTCGTTAAATTGGATGATAGATGCTGCAGAAAAGTTACTAGAAAGAATAAAAGCTCTGCCTGAAAATAATACCTCTTAAGGTAATTTAGACAGATTTAATTATTCGCATTACTATACGGCCTTTCCAACATCCTGTTAGTAGGACAGGAGATCAATCAACTTCCGCTGACCCTCTACCCACTTTATCAACTCTCTTTATTATTTTTGACCGCCAGCCACCTCCGACCTTATACTGGAAGTATGACTGATACACAAAAAATTGAAATGGAATCACAGGAAAATTGCGGGGTCTGTGGTAACCTACTTGTATACGGGACCGAAGAAGCCGCAAGGACCTGTACCTACTGCGGAAAGGAATTCAATGCCCTGATATATTGCCCGGAAGGTCATTATATCTGCGATTCATGCCACAGCAGCAAAGCGTTGGATATCATAAGAGAGGTATTGAGTTCCTCGGAATCTGCCAATCCGGCCGAGTTGCTTGAAATTATTATGTCTCATCCGTCGGTCCCTATGCACGGACCTGAACACCACGCAATGGTACCTGCCATACTGGTGACGGCGGTTAAGAACGCGGGCTATCCCGTCCCTGAAAACGCCCTGGAGAAAGCGATATCGAGGGGCAAGGAAATACCGGGTGGCTGGTGCGGCTTTTACGGGGCTTGCGGCACCGGGATCGGTGTCGGGATAGCGGTTAGCGTCCTGACCGAAGCTACACCCCTGACCGGAGAAACCCGGGCGCTGGCGAATGAAGCGACCGCTTTTACGTTGAAAGGACTCCTGGACGGCCAGCCCAGGTGTTGTAAGAGGGCCAGCCGGAAAGCGATTGAACTGGCAACCGAGTTTTTCGAAAAACGGATGAATATCAGACTGGACAGGTCAGAGAATATTCAGTGCCGGTATATGTCCAGGAATAACGAATGTATCCTCGATGAATGTGAGTTTTTCGGGAAAAACTAGTTGAGATAATCAAGCCGTTCGTGGTGAGCCTGTCGAACCACAACGGCGTCCTTGAACAAGCTCATCCTTCGACAAGCTCTCAGGATGAACGGAATAATACTAACAGTAGTTGCCGAAACCAAGTATTAGAAATAAAGTAATGACTCCAGTGTCTGCTCATCCTTGACATTACCCACAACGGCCAGGCGAAGGTCTTCTTCGCGGATAAGGTTGCAGGCAGTCTCCTGGAGCTGTGAAACAGTAACAGAATCGATTTTCGATACCACCTCTTCTAAAGTGAGTATATTGCCGGTCAGGATCTCCTGTCCGCCCGTCCATCCGGCAACGGCGCGGGTATCTTCCATCCTCAGGAGAAGTCTGCCCTTGGCAAATTCCTTCGCTTTTATCAGTTCTTCTTCGGGAATTATTTCCTTCAATAAAGATAATTCCTTGACTATTGTTTCCACTGCCAGGGCAAGGTTTTGCGGTTCAACGCCTGCTGAAATCGTTATCGCACCGGTATCCTGCATATGGTCGATAAAGCTGTGGATACTGTATGCCAGGCCAAGGCGGTCGCGGACTTCCGTAAACAGCCTGCTGCTCATTCCTTCTCCAAGGATAATATTAAGCATATCCAGGACAAACCTCTCCGGGTGAAGAATAGGCAGGCCGGGGAGTGCCAGGCAGAGATGTGCCTGCTCGGTATCTCGTTTTTCAATAAGTATCCGGGGATTTGGTTTTGCACTGAAAGGGATGTACCCTGGTTTGTCATTCTTCCCGGCCCAGCCCGAAGTTGCTTTATCGACTGTATCGACTGCTTCCTCATGTTGTATATCTCCGGCAATGGCTACAACCATATTTTCCGGGAGGTACATCGATTTTACATAATCAAGCATCATCTCTCTGTTTATTGTCGTCATGGTCTCTTTGCTGCCGGCAATATCTCGGCCTAACGGGTGATCGGGCCACAGTATTTCATCGGTGAGAAGGTGGACTTGTTGTGCAGGAACGTCTTTCGTCATATTTATTTCTTCGATTATTACACCGCGTTCACGCTCCAGTTCCTGAGGGTCGAATAAAGAGTGTAGAAGCATATCGGTCAGCACTTCGAGAGCCAGCAGGAAATTAGGACGGGCAACTCTTGCCCAGTAGACGGTGGACTCTTTATCGGTCCCTCCGTTCAACCCTCCTCCGACTCCTTCTATAGCTGCTGAGATATCCTTCGAAGTAGGTCTCCTGGTATTGCCTTTGAAAAGCAGGTGTTCGATGAAATGGGAGATACCGGCTTGTTCCTCCGTTTCGTACCTTGAACCTGTACCGACGAGATAAGAGATCGATACTGAATGAGTGTGCGGCATTGTCGTGGAAACCACGCGCAGGCCGTTATCGAGTACGGTTTTTTGATGCAAGATGTCGTCCTTCTTTAGTGTTTCATTCTATTCTAAACGGATAATGGGCACCGGTCAATTTAATGGGTATGTATATTTGTTACCTACTCTTGTCTTTCCCGTGATCTTCCTGTCATTCCCGTGGAGGCTGGAATCTATTGCCCTGCTCCTCAGAATCAATTCGGTCCCGCGAATTCTATTGACGAAAAAGTACGTATCATATAAAGTTATATTATTCGTCATGCCGAAGTGGCGGAATGGCAGACGCGCTACGTTCAGGGCGTAGTGTCCATAAGGACGTGAGAGTTCAAATCTCTCCTTCGGCACCATGCACAGCGAGAAGGTGCGCTTGTAGCTCAGCTGGATAGAGCGCAGCCCTGCGGAGGCTGAGGTCGTGGGTTCGAACCCCGCCAAGCGCGCCATAAATGGGCGGTTAGCTCAGTTGGTTAGAGCACCTGCTTTACACGCAGGGGGTCAGAGGTTCAAGTCCTCTACTGCCCACCAC
>CAZBQL010000192.1:0-2995 GCA_964493985.1 uncultured Dehalococcoidales bacterium | reverse complement strand
AATAAAAAATAAATATAAAGAGGAATAAAAATGAAAAATCTATTGAAACGAAGAAGAAAGTTCCTTGCGGTAATTTCAACCGGGTTGGCATTTATAATGCTGTTGGGTTTTTCTACAGTAGTCGGGGCGGACTCTATTGTTGATGAATATGATTCTCCTGAAGTGATAATAGCAAAGTTATATTCTGAAAAATTCGGTGTAACTTACGATGAAGCGGAATTCCGTCTTGAACTACAAACTTCATTTCCTGACCTTGAACCTGCACTGGAAAAAAATGATCCAGACACGTTTGGTGGAGTTTGGATTCAACACGAACCGGAATATAAAATAATGGTAGCGTTTACTGATGACTGCGAAAAAAAGATAAAAGAATACGATAATTATATTCCAAAAGAAGTTTCACCTTACATAGAGACCAAATTAGTTGAAAGGAGTTTGTTAGATTTAAGAGATGATCAAACTCAAATGGTTGCTTCTTTCAGAGAAGCAGGAATAAAAACAGACTCTTGGGTTGATGTGATTGAAAACAGGGTGGTCGTTCATATCAAAAAGGATCAAAGGTCAATCTTAGATAATGCTATAAATGCTGGTAGCATCAATGTACCAAGTAAAATAAAAATTGCAGAAGTCGAAGAATTAACGCAACCATCAACTGATATTTACGGAGGATTGACGTTAGACGGAATTCCGTATATCTGGCATGCTTGTACAAGTGGTTTTGCTGTCGAAGATAATTCATCGAATGATGTGGGAATAATAACAGCAGGGCATTGTACTGATTCTTTGTTTTACAGTCCATTTAGTCTTACACATGAAGATGAAGAGTATGGGGGGAGTTATGATGTTCAATGGCACACCGTATCACAATATCTAACAGTTACTCCAGAAATCCAAATAGATGAATATGGTTCTACTCAGACGATATATGGACAGATAAATCGAAGTAGTCAATACATAGGTTCCTTTTTTGGGAAATATGGTTTTGCCACTCATTTTACTTGCGGTCAACTTCAAGCAAAAGACTTTTGTCCTGAAGATAGCGTACCGAATCCGTCGTCAACTTGGATGTTAGTCAACAACTACTTTGATTATGATGATCTTGTAGCATCAGGAGATAGTGGCGGACCATGGTTTATTAATGGATATGCTATGGGCATCACACAAGGACAAGGTACTGATGATTATGGAAATCAGTATGCTGTCTATATGGCTATAGATTATATTAGTGGAGTAGGTGTTTCTTTGATGACAGATTGATTTTACTCGTTTTATACAGTATGGAGGATGATAAATCATCCTCCATACTTCACTTTTCATGAATAGGTAATATATGATAAAATTTAAATACCATTTTGAAAGGTATTTTAATGTATTTGAGATTATATTGAATATGAAAATATCATCGACTGTTTCGTTATTTGTAATAACTATTATTTTATTGACAGCATGTTCACACGTTGAGGTACCAGACACTTCCGAGGTTATTGTAGCCTCAGATAAAGTGTTAATGTCTGATATAACACGTAATGAAATACCAGAAGTATTGGAAAAAGAGCAAAACAATATGATAAAAGACAATGGGATTTTCGCGTTTAACCTGTATCAAGAAATAAGAAACCAAAAAAGTAATCTGTTGTTTTCACCTTACGGTATATCGACTGCTCTTGCAATGATCTATGCCGGAGCTAGAGGAAATACCGCAAAACAGATGGCTGACACTCTTGAGTTTAATCTTCCTCAAACAAGACTGCATTCCGCATTCAACTGGCTGGATATCGAATTAGAGAAACGGGGAGAAGGGGCTAAAGGTAAGGATGGCGAACAATTCCGTTTAATCGTAGCAAATGCCTTGTGGGGACAAAGACACTATGAATTCAAACAGAATTTTCTGGATATTCTTTCTCAGAACTATGGAGCCGGTTTGAGAATCCTTGATTTTGCTGACGAACCTGATAAATCACGGGACGTTATTAATGAATGGGTGAGTGAACAGACGGAAAATAAAATAAAAAAAATACTGTCTGAGAATAGTATTAACAGGTTCACGCGACTCGTCCTTACCAATGCTGTTTATCTGAACGCTGCTTGGCATTACCCATTTGTATCTTATACTGATGATTTTATATTTTACCTGCCGGATGATAGCACTGTTTCAGTACCTGCCATGTCAAACGCCAATTATTTTAATTATCATAAGGGAAGTAATTATCAGGCAATCGAATTACCCTATCAGGGCGATGAAATATCGATGGTCGTAATTATGCCTGATGATGGTAAGTTTGGAGAATTTGAAAATAATGTAAGTTACAGTAAAGTCGGTGGGATTATTGAAAATCTGGAAGAAAGACAGGTATTTATTAAAATCCCGGAGTTCAAGTTTGAGTCACAATTTAGCCTGAAAGAAATTCTTTCTGATATGGGGATGCCGGATGCCTTTTCTGAATATATGGCTGATTTTTCAGGAATAACGAATAAAGAATCTTTAATAATAGATCAAGTCATACATAAAGCTTTTATTGATGTAGATCCCGAAGGTACGGAGGCTGCCGCAGTCACGACGATAATGGTTATACCAGTATCTAATGATATTTTCAAAAAAGAGCCGGTAAAAATGACTGTGGACCGTCCCTTCATTTTCCTGATCCGGGATATAGAGACCGGCACGATTCTCTTTTTAGGAAGAGTTCTTAATCCTATTGAGTAGATATACCTTTAATAAAAAACCCATTCAAGAATATCGGATAAAAACTCTTCTAAGTCTGTAAGGTTGGCGGACAGTTCAAAGGCTCCCTGGATATGCAAGCATAGTAATCCCAGCAAGACTATATTATCCTTAAGTATCATTTTTATCACTTAAAGTCCATTGACTTGTTATTCATACCTGTTCATAATCATCAATATCATAAAACTCATTAGTGAATGAGGTGTGAGCATGTACAGTAACAGGATTATCCTCGTTTCCCGGGACCCGGACATCGCATTGATGTGTCAAAAA
>CAZBQL010000191.1:0-3037 GCA_964493985.1 uncultured Dehalococcoidales bacterium | reverse complement strand
CCTAGAAGGGCATTCGTTATAAAAGTATAGTGTGTGGCTATACTCCTTCAAAGCGTTACCAATGTATCTTATTCTAATATTTTCCAGTATTTTTCGCTTCCAGTCTCCACGTCCAGGTAAGTATCTAGTAATAACATCAAACCGTTGTCATCACATTTTTTCTATCTTAAGCTAAAAATGTCGTATGCTAAAATATGGTTAAGGGTATAAGATTGAGTTGGATATCGAAATATGGTTAGTGTAATAACTCGAGCTCTTAAAATGCTTGCAGTTGTACTAGTTTTGGTTAGTGCATTTTTGTTGATGCCGGCTGTGTTTGCCCACGGACAGGATCCTTGTTTAATGACCTTGCAGCTGCCCGTAGAACTCCAAGCTGCCGGTGCCACTGTTGATATCAGATGGGGACCGTCGGGCCTTGTTCATGGTGACCAGTTTGATGTTACCGAAGGTGGTAATGTCCAATGGAGGCTCAGAGTTAGTGGTTTTACCAGTAGCTGGAAGATAGTGACCGGGATATGTGATGGTCAACTGATAGTTACTGCCGCTGACTACTGCCTGATGTTTATCGATATACCAGACGATTTGGCGTTAGCCGGAGCTACAGTCGACATTCGTTATGACAGCCCTAACAGGCAGTACACTGATAATGAATCGGTTTATTTACCTATGGGAAATGATATCCAGTGGCGACTCAGCGTCAGCGGTTTCACAAGTGATTACAAGAGTAAGACTGTGGATTGCACACCATTGAAGGTGACCGCGCCCGACTACTGCCTGATGATGATCGATATTCCAGATAGTCTGGCAGCAGCCGGGGCCACGGTCGACATTCGTTATGACAGCCCTAACAGGCAGTACACTGATAATGAATCGGTTTATTTACCTATGGGAAATGATATCCAGTGGCGACTCAGCGTCAGCGGTTTCACAAGTGATTACAAGAGTAAGACTGTGGATTGCACACCATTGAAGGTGACCGCGCCCGACTACTGCCTGATGATGATCGATATTCCAGATAGTCTGGCAGCAGCCGGGGCCACGGTCGACATTCGTTATGACAGTCCCAACAGGCAGTACACAAATGATGAATCAGTCTACTTACCTATGGGGAATGATATCCAGTGGCGACTCAGAGCCGGTAGTTACACGAGCGATTATAAGAATAAGACCATCGATTGTACTGAATTAATTGTAGTCGACGTAACGATCACCAAAGAGTCAGACACTGCTATCTCCAAAATAGGCGATAATATTACTTATACAATTACCATCGAAAACGACGGTGCATTTGATCTTATTACCGATAATATTACAGACAGCCTTTTTGGAGATATTACCAGCTCTTTCTCAAACCCTCTGATAGTTGGTGGCACTGATACTGTAAACTTTATACACACAGTACAACCCAGTGATACTGACCCCCTTATAAACGCAGTTACCGCTCATTATCATATCGACGGGCTACTTATAGATATCCCGTTTCCTGGTAACTGCTCCGTGGATATAGTACACCCGAGTATATCCGTTTCTAAGGAGTCAGACACGGCTATCTCTAAAGTAGGTGACAATATCACTTACACCATCACTATTGAAAATACTGGCGATGTCGATCTGGTTGTAGATAATATTACAGACAGCCTGCTTGGTGAGATTACCGGTTCTTTCCTGAATCCTCTACCAGAAGGAGTAACTGATGTTGTAAACGTTGTTTACACAGTGAAATCCGGTGATCCGAATCCCCTGGTAAACACAGTTACTGCCCATTATCATGTAGATGGATTATCAAATGATATCTCGGCTACAGATAACTGCTCTGTTGATCTGGTACATCCATCTTTGTCCGTTACCAAAGCGGCTGATACGACCATCTCCAAGCTAGGTGATACTATTACTTACACTATTACCATCGAAAACACGGGAGATGTTGATCTGGTTGCAGATAATATTACAGACAGCTTACTGGGAGATATTACCCCTTCTTTCTTGAATTTTTTACCAGAGGGAGTTACTGATATCGTCAACATTGATTACACTGTGCAATCGGGTGACCTGGATCCCCTGGTAAACACAGTTACTGCACATTACCGTGTAGATGGATTACTAAATGACATTTCGGCTACTGACAACTGTTCTGTCGATCTTGTACAACCATTGATATCAGTTATTATGGAGTCAGGCACAACTACCTCTAAAGTAGGCGATACTATTACTTACACCATTACAATACAAAACACTGGAGATGTTGATCTGTTAACAGACAGCATCACTGATACTCTTCTAGGAGACCTTACCGGTTCTTTCTTGAATCCCCTGCCAGGGGGAGTAACTGATGTTGTAAATGTTGTTTACATTGTGAAATCTGGTAATCTGGATCCTTTGGTAAACATGGTTACTGCTCATTACCATGTAGATGGATTACCAAATGATATTTCAGCTTCTGGTAACTGCTTTGTTGATCTTTTACAACCATCTATGTCGGTAACCCAGGAGCCAGACACAATATTATCGTCTACAGACAACGCTAAGAATTCACTTCAAGAAGCCAGATTCACCCCAAGCAAAATTGAAATCTCGTATGATCAGGTTAAATCAAACGAAATGCTAGATATCTCGATAAGTATAGCCAATACGGGAGACAAACAAGGCTCATATTTTGTACCCCTTATCATTAACGGTTATATGGAACAAGGTGTATTAGTCTACGTTAATCCAAATAGCATACAAAGAGTTATCTTTAAAGTAACTAAATCTGAACCAGGAACATATGATGTCTCTATTGCAAGCAAGCATGCCAAATTCACTGTAGTTCAATCAGAAGAAATGGCTGATGTACCATCCGAAGATTCCGATGAAATAACCCAGCCCAGTCATAAACCGTTACCTGTGAGTGCCATTGTCGCCATTTCTATATTAGGAATTATTATAGCCGGTGGATTCATTGTAATTTTCAAATCAATTAAATAGATTACAAAATGAGGACATGTTACCCAACAATTCTTGGAAATTTGTGATCACAGGTCGGTTAAACAATCACTCA
>CAZBQL010000190.1:0-3074 GCA_964493985.1 uncultured Dehalococcoidales bacterium | reverse complement strand
ACTACTTCGGCTACAGTTCTAGTAGGTGTTTCTTCCTCTTCGACTTGAACCTCTATCACCGGAGGTGATGTTTCTGCGTTCTCTGGAATTTCCTCTGTTTCTGAGTTTGATTCCATTTCTAATGCTGTAGATATATCTGACGGATGCTCAGTTTCTGAAAGTGGAACTTCCCTCGTGTTGCTACAGCTCATACCACCAAGAACGATTAGGAGGATGATTAGAATAGCTAAACATAGATTCGTTCGTTTTAACTCTCTTAATAAACCAAAAGGGCTCCAGTTACACAACTTTCGGAGCGCTTGCAGCTCTTTTTCTGTTTTTACTCCCTCTGGCATTCCTTTTATTCCTCGAGTTGTTTAAAGATACGTTGTTCAGTTGTTGATGAGTATTTCCTCAAAATAATCACCCATTAGATCTGAGAGTTACGAAGTATAAATAGATATGTAGAAATCTCTGTCACACTTACATTCATGACAGTATTTTACTTCTGTCCTTGCCAGTGTAATAATGTTCCCTTTAGACCCATAAATAATCATAATTGATATAATTATAATAACAAGAAATGACCAGGAAGTTCATAAAGAAAGCATTAAGATTTTGTAAATTTTCCGTAAATTTTAATCGCTTACGATTCTAATAGTGGATTATTATGATGGCAGACTATAACATGGAGGAATATTTATAGAACGGGATGTTACTATTGATGGTCGAAGAAGCACCCGAAGGCGGCTACCAGGCGAGAGTCCTCGGTCAAGCTATCTTTACTGAGTCCGATACCTTTGAAGAACTAAAAAAGATGGTGCAGGACGCCGTTCAATGCCACTTTAAGTCAAGTGACACTCCTAGGTTTATCCGGCCGCACACAGTCAGGGATGAGGTAATTACCGTATGAAGCTGCCCGGAGATCTGGGAGGTCAAGAGGGTGGTAACTCTTAATGGAATAATTAACGAAGTTGCAGAATATCTTGGAATATAGAAACAAGCCCTTATAGATGACTTGTTTGGCTAATTGATGGAGCGGGAGACGGGACTCGAACCCGCGACAGCCTGCTTGGAAGGCAGGAACTCTACCACTGAGTTACTCCCGCTTGAGCTAATCTACACGTAATTCTACGATAAAACAGTCTGATTTGTAAACTCTAATTCTGTGGCTGCAACACTCGCTAAACAGCATCGCCTAAGTAACACTCTTTGATCTGCTATATTGGCATCTGTTCGATCACATTTAAACATAATTTCTACAAGGAGTTCCGAACTACTCCTCCCCTAACAAACGCATTATCATCATTAGCAAGATTGTTCACAAAAAACAGATGTTTACCAGGTCATATCTATAGATTTTGGATACTTTTTTCTATCCCAATGTAGCCAAAGGTATATCATTTGTAAGACTTTTAGTACTACTTTTATACGTTTGTTCTTGATAATCTCAAAGTACTACCACATGAACAATATAAAAAATATTTGATACATGACTTACTTTCTCTTAATAAGTGTATAAATTCAATTCCCTCAAGCTTATGATAATGATTTAAAGGTTAAATATGTCAAAGGATAAATCTTCCATATCAATATGGGATAATTTCTCAGAGAAACTAGAATCTTTGCGAGAAGCATTAAACACTCCGGCAGATGAAAGTGATTCATCTGATAAACCACCTGAGGAGTTTGAGGTACTCCATCACTTTACCGCAAACGATAATGTATCATTGGACTCAATCGATATAGAGTCACTGCGAAGAGCATTGAATACTCCAATAGATGAAATCATATCATCCGATGAATCAACTAAGGAGCCTGCCCCAGAAGCTCAAAATGACTCGAAAGATTCTAAAGAGTTGGACTCATCCGATAATGAGAATACGGCAGTAGCTCAAGCGATACAATCAAGCATTTCTGAAATTCCCGCACAAACGATTGAGGAAACCGCTACAGTCGATGAAACGGACCTGGAAGAAATAACCGACCTGAAAAAACTAGTCAAGACATTAGGTGAATATGGCAATCCTGAAGACACACAAGAAAGCCAGATTATAGAAGAGACGATTAATACCAAGGGCGAAACGGACCTCGAAGATCTGACTCCAGCGATTGACCAAGCCCGGAAAACAGACGAACCTGATAAACCTGATGACGCACAAGAAAACCAGGTTGTAGAAGAAGCCATTGATACAGAGGTTGAAACGGACATCGAGGATCTGACTCCAGCGATTGACCAAACCCGGAAACCGGAAGAATCCGGCAAACTCGATGACAAACAAGAAAGACATGATGTAGAAATAAAAATAAAAACAGAAAAATCAATAAAGAATGAGAAAATCGATAATTACTGGAAACAGGGCGAAAAACCAAATCCTTACATACTTAAAGTTGATGAGTCCCGGGAGGAATTAAATAAATCGCTGGAGATGGCACGGGAACTGGTGAACCAGCAATCTGAAGAACCTCGAAAGCAGGAAAAGAAAAGGTTCCAGTTAAGATTTCCACGTGGTGAAAAGAGTGGGAATCATAAATCAACCAAGGGGAAAGAAAAACATTCGAAAAATACCACTGAGTTCAAACCGATGGTATATGAAATGCTGGAACCCGAACAGGCTACCAAACCTGACCAGGACAACCCTGCTAACCAGCCTAAAAACGACAAACAAGATCAACGGGTTAAGGAAACGCCTAAGAAGTCGGATGACCGTGTTAAGAGCGACCAGGACAAAGAGATCATCAATCACAGAAATCGGTTGGAGAAAAGTAGGTCCCTGGGAGTACCTGTCTTCGTGAAAAAACCGGTAAATCTGGAACAGATACGCCAACTCAAGTCGATGCTGATAAGGCAGAATAATGTAAAAATCCTGGTTGACACAGGTTCATCACAGGGACGGTTGCTTGTCATATCCGGGCAGGACCCGGATACTCTCCTTAATACGCTTGGTCAATTATCAATTGTAAAAAGCACTGCTGTCGAAGACGAAACAATAAATATTTCACTGTAAATCCCGAATCAAACCAAGTGTGTTAGTCAGGACTAATCTGATATTTCTATTCTATCTCCCCTGTCATATTAATTATAATCATGACTA
>CAZBQL010000189.1:0-3081 GCA_964493985.1 uncultured Dehalococcoidales bacterium | reverse complement strand
CATCTTCCGCCTTCTTCGTAAGGAGGTGATTATGGTGAGACTAAAGGCACTATAAACCATCGGAGCTGATGGTTCATGGTGCCTTTTTATTTTTACCCGATACCGGACCATTGAAATAAATTGAAATAATAGGATTAATGAGGAGTAAGAAAAATCATGAGATGCAGGCTGACCCTGCTGGGGGAAACCAGGGTGTTGAGTGTTGACAGCGTATTCAGCTTAAATACCATCCATACCCCTCCCGTGTCCGGAGCCCTGGGGGAAATCGGGCTTTAGCAGCAGGGTCAGCCGGAAAAGGAGGTACATTATTGAATTAATTCACCCCACACCGGGCCAATTAGTGAATAACAAATTTTGACAAGTAAACTTATACGGAGGTGCTATGAAAATCGATTATAAGAAATTTCTCTGGGTATTAGTGAGCTGTCTTATGGCACTTTCACTAATTATTGCTTCCTGCGAAACTAAGGAAACAACTACGGTAGAAGAAGAGGAAGAAGATGGAAAAGTAATCATAACAGAAAGCGAAGAACCCCAGGTCGGTAAAAGAAAAGAAGAAATCACGACACCAACCGATGAACCGCAATACGGTGGTACTTTCACGGCTGTTCCGTTTGGCGATACAATGAACTGGGATGCTACCACAGGCTTTGACCTGCTGGGGTGGCAGATATCGATCACCAACGAGCCCCTCATGGCAGGTGACTGGGCGAAAGGACCGGCAGGGACATATGAAACTGACTGGCGATTCGGTGCGGTCGCGTATGCCGATATGTGTACCGGCCAACTTGCGGAAAGTTACGAAATCCCCGATAACGAAACGCTCATATTCCATATTCGCCCGGGCATTCATTGGTGGGACAAAGCACCGGCAAATGGTCGAGAGTTTACCGCCGAAGATGCAGCATGGAATATTCAAACCCAGTGGGATCTTCCGATCGGCAATTTCCAGGCATTCTTTCCTCCAGAAGAGCGGTTAATATCGGTTGAAGCAACCGATAAATATACGGTTGTCCTTAAGGTACCACTCAATACTCAGGGTATTCATTTCTGGGAAGACGGCCAGCGCTGTTACATGATGTGCCCGGAACTGTATCCCACCCAAAAAGAATGGGAAAATGCACTTGGTACCGGTGCCTTCATGATCAAGGATTATATTACCGGAAGTATAATATCCATGGAGAAGAATCCCAACTACTGGCAGACCGATCCTTGCGGTCCCGGCCAAGGCAATCAATTACCCTATATTGACCTGCTGAAGTTCGTCATTATGTCAGACGACTCAGCCCGGCAGGCGGCGTTCCGAACAGGAAAAATCGATGTATACGGTGCTACCTGGGAAGTATATGAAGAATTCAAACGCACAATGGACTACGATTTTGAATGGGTATACACCTATGGAATGCACGCTCTGCCGACAGGTAGGGAGGATAAAGACCTGCCGTTCAATGATATCCTGGTACGGCAGGCAATGAATCTGGCAGTCGATAAGGTTGAGATGCTCGAAGATTATTATGAAGGACATGGTTCTTTGATGTGCTGGCCGTACTATGATACCCCGGCGTTCTCGGACCTGTACATTCCGCTGGAGGAATTACCGACAGAACCGACGATTGAAGGTTCGATGTGCGGCGTGCAGGAGTTAATGGTTGGCGGTAATCCTGAAAAAGCCAAGCAGCTCCTGACTCAAGCCGGATATCCTGATGGCTTCAAGACAACCATCTATTCGAGTAACCCACTTGCAACAGACACACTATCGATAGTCCGGGAATACCTGTTGGGAGTCGGAATCGATATGCAAATAATCCAGGTCGAAGGCAGTATATATAACGGAATGGACCGGGGTCGTACCTGGGAGGAAATGTGGTACAAAGGCACCAAGCAGCATTTCCTGCCCCATTACCTGTTCGAAGTCCGTCCCGAATCCAATGACTGTGCTTCGTTCTTCGAAAGCCCGAAGGTCAGGGAAGTACTGAAAATAATCAATGAAACTCTGGCTGTAGACGATACTGCCTGGAGAAGCGCCCTTAAAAACCTGACTCCATACTTGCTTGAAGAATCTATTGCCGTATGGTTGCCTATACCCTACAGTTACAACTGCTGGCAGCCGTGGTTAAAGAACTACTATGGCGCTACCACACTGGGCGCAATGTTACCTTTCCACCATACGTACTATAATTGGGTTGACGTTTCTCTAAAGAGAGAAATGGGATACTAACAATCCGTCCTGAAACCATATATATAAACTGAAACCAGAGGAAAGAAGGAGGTAGAGATATATCTCTACCTCCTTCTTCTTTGAAACATAGCACAATCTTTCTATCTGGTATCAAGAGTATGAAATGAAATCTTTCTACTCACAAATTCGAGTGAACAGCCAGGCTATTTACTTCACACGCCTTGACAACTCAACGTTAATACAATATACTTTAGCACCAAATAGAAATATCAAATGTAATACTAGTACACCTTGACCATCCTCCACCTTCTTGAGTTGCGGAGGTGAATGAGATGAGATTAAAGGCACCGTAAACAGTTAAATACTGGATTTTACGGTGCCTTTTCTAGTTCCACAGTGAATTACCGGGCATTATACAGGGGATATGGAGGATGAGAAGACTGGCCCTGCTGGGGGAAACCAGGGTGCTGAGTGTTGACAGCGCACTTCGGCTTAAATACCACCCATACCCCTCCCGTGTCCGGAGCCCTGGGGGAAATCGGGCTTTAGCAGCAGGGTCAGTCAGAAAAGGAGGGGCACTATCGAAATAATACACCATACACCAGACCTAGTAAAGGACAATAAGGCGTAAAAAATAGACTAATACGGAGGTGCTATGAAAATCGATCATAAAAAACTTCTCTGGGTATTAGTGAGCTGTCTTATGGCACTTTCACTGATTATTGCTTCCTGTGATACTCAGGAGACAGCTAAGGTTGAAGAGGAAGATGAAGGACCTGCAGAGGTTATCATAACGGAAACCCAGGAGGGTTACGAAGTAAAAACCACCAAACAGGAAGGATACAGTGACCCCGACGAACCGAAATACGGCGGCACTATGACTTTCGCCTGGTTCGAACCAC
>CAZBQL010000188.1:0-3116 GCA_964493985.1 uncultured Dehalococcoidales bacterium | reverse complement strand
TTCGAGTTATGATAACTCACAAGACGCCCTGTGCTCTTGGCACAGGGTAATTCACGAAATACTATTTTCTGGTGGCAACATTTTATATCTTCAGCCATTTGATAATCAAGGGGTGTTTTATGGAAGATAGTCATTTATCTGTTGCTGATAAAGGAGAAGGACGTCAAATTAATGGTGAAAATGTGTTTAATCTTCGCATCATAGGTCATAAAATACTAAAATAGTAATTTGTTAAATGAGAGTGGAAATACACTTGTATTAGTGGGTATTACGCCTTGAGTATTTCCTTCCGCCTTAAAGCTCTCTCAAGAGATGGTTGCATCTTCATCTCACGGAATTCCTTGATGGCGAAATCGAGGTGTTCGAGAGCTTCGGTTTTTTCATCCGGGTAGTGATCGAGGAGTAGTTCAGCGAAGTTCAGATGCGTGAGAGCGAGTTCGGGACGAAAATTCATTTCTGTGGCTACTCTCAATGACCTCTGGTAATGTTCACGAGCTTCGTCATACCTTTCTAATAGAGCGGCTGCGCCACCGAGTTGACGGGGAATAAAGAGAGTGAAAAAACCGCCCGGCATACAGAGATCAGTACCACTAAAGCGGTTCAGTAAAAGTTCAGCAGCCTGTCTGTGTTCGGTTAGTACGGCTGCTTCTAAAAACGGGATATCCACATAGTCTATTGTCTCATCTTTATCAGTGCCAATCCCGACTCGCTTCACGACATTTCTCTCCAGAATTCCTGAAACCTCTTCCCTGTTTCCCTGATAAGCCAGCACTAAACAAAGTAAGTGTTCTACTGGTAGTTTACGAAGATTACTTTCAAGTTCTCCGAGAGGAAAGCCCATATATATCCGGGCTTTGATAGTATTACCAGCGTACATGCCACCTACTGCTTCTATCCCGGCTTCTGCACTTCGAACCTGTAAGCTTTCCGTTATCTCAAGCGCGTCTTCAAACCGTCCATCCATGACTGCAAAAATACCGTCCATATTTATCGCTGATGCCCAAAGACTGAAAACACCAGTACGTGTAGCAAGGTCTCTCAATTCGTTACGAACCAGTTCGGCGCGTTGCCGTTGCCCCAGAGATAGGAACGTTTCCCCTGCAATTTGTATGCTTACTAATATCGAAACTCTCAATCCATCACGCGGACTCGTCCAGAGCTCTTCAGCGATTTGCATCCTCCATGAAATATTATGAGGAGCCCTGAAATTCAGAAGGATAAAAGCCGCAGCCCACCAAAAAGCGAGACGATCATCGAGACGACGGGCGAGATTAAGAGCCTGAGTTAAGAGTTTTTGTGCTGATTGTACATCACCCGCATTCCGCTTCATGATTCCCAGGCAAGCATCAGCCATTGCACGCTCGGAAGTATCGGGTTTGGCATAACGGTCAGCCCGATTGACCCATTCAACGAGAAGGGGACTATATGTATTGAGTTGATACATACAAGAATATATCCCTGACATGCAGGCTCTAACAATCTTTGAGCTATCTCCGATACTTTCAGCGAGAGAAAACGCTGCAGGGGCTTCTATATCTTGAAGCCGTTTTAAATCTGAAGCATCAAGCAATACATCGCAAAGGTCTAACAGCAGGTCGCACCGTTTTTCCTTATTATCCGGGTCAAGGATTTCCTGAACCTTGATTGCCTGGTCAAGCAGCCGTACAGCTTCACTATAGGCGTATACATCGGACGCCCTTTTTGCCGCCATCTCCCCGTAACTCACTGCTTTCTCCAGATCGAAAGAATCCGATGAGTGGGAGAAGTGCTCGGCCAATTCAGCAGCATGTTCTGGTAGTCGACTGGCATATATCTCCTCAAGTGCCCTTGCTACCTGCTGGTGAAGTCGTATACGCCGAGGAGCTATCATCTCTTCATAAAGTGTCTGGCGGAAGAAGGCATGGGCAAAGCGGTAGGTCACTGCTGCTCCTAATCCCGAACGCTCTTCCACAACCGCTGCTTTCCTGGCTTCCTCAAGACTACTAATTAGTTCATCATCAGAGATTCCAGCAACCTTCTGAAGTAATTCAAGGCGGAATTCTCTCCCAATAACGGCTGCAGTTGAAAGCAGTTGATTACACTCATTACTTAATAACGTGAGTCGTTTACCGATTACGTCCCTTAAGCCTTCAGGAATACTCATTTCAAGTGTTGTTTCACCAGTAGCGGTCATTTTCCCTTCTTTACGGGTAAGTAGTTTTTCCTCGGTAAGATACCTGACTACCTCCTGGACAAATAACGGATTACCTTCAGTTTGTCGATGTACAACCTCTGACAGTCCTACCGGTATATCTTCTTGGGTGATTCTTGCCAGCATTCGCCTGACTTCATCGACATTAAGCCCTCGCAATATGACTCGACTAAAAGACGAGGCACGTCTTAATTCAGCCAGAGCGGCAGAAAGGGGGTGATTCCTGTCAACTTCAACATCCCTATAGGTCCCGACGAGAAGGAGTCTCGTTCCAGACAAGTTACGTGAAACATAAGCAAGCATCTCGAGCGTACCTTTATCAGCATCATGAAGATCTTCGAGGATGACTAGCATCGGTTTTACCTCAGCTGCATTTTTCAAAAAAGCGGCAACAGCCTGCATCAGGCGGTAGCGGTCTTCTTCAGGATTCTGAGTTTCTCTCTGTTCTACATGGAGCTTTTCGCGTATTTCAGAGACTATTCTAGCTACATCGGTTGCTCCTGAACCGAGTTCTTTTCTCAGGTCATCAGGTTCTCTATCAAGGACATAAGACCGCAACGCTTCGACGAAGGCAAGATAGGGGAGTGACAATGAGCCTTCCTCGTAGCAGTGTCCCCATAGAGTCTTTCCACCCCTTAAGGTTACGAAAGTAGCCAGTTCCTCACATACAGAGGTTTTACCGATGCCTGGTTCTCCTACCACCATCATCAAAGCGCCCTGGCCGGACATGGAACCGGTAAAGGCATTCTGGAGTGTTTTCAGTTCGTTTTCCCTGCCGACGAAGATGCGCCGGTAGATGGGATTCTCGGTCGGGATTTGCTGTTCTACCGTTTGTTCCTTGATATCTCCCTGTTCTATCGATTCAAGGGCAGCCAGGACGTCCTTGGCTGAATTGGGTCTTTTCTCAGGGTCTTTCTCCAGGAGA
>CAZBQL010000187.1:0-3124 GCA_964493985.1 uncultured Dehalococcoidales bacterium | reverse complement strand
TAAACGCCGCCGGGAATGCTCTGAGTCAACAGACTCTTTACGGTGGTCCGGCGTATTTTATTCGGAATATCGTCTACAATGCCCCGAACAGTATAAAGCATGCCCAAAATCCATCGGGTTTGATCTATTATCACAATACTTTCGCCACTAAAGTAGAAGCTTCCCAGGCTTCTAACTACCATTTCAGGAATAACCTTATCCTTAGCTGGATGCCTTCGGAAATGATTTTTTCTGTGGATACTTTTACCAGTTACACGTCGTCCGATTATAACGGATTCCGACCTGCCCCCGAAGTCGAGTGTTCGTTCGTATGGAAATCTCCTTCGCCTGACAAACTGAAGGACTACAACAAGCCAGGATTTGAGCAAAGATTGGCAACTCTGGCTGAATACAGCCAGGCCACCGGGCAGGACAAACATAGCATACTCGTAGATTATGATGTGCTTTCAAACGTATCACAAGTCGACTCGAATAACGTTACCAGGATTTATAAAGCCGAAGACCTGGATTTTCAACTTAAACCGGGTACCGTAGCCGTTGATGCCGGTTGTATTCTCCCAAATATCAACGATGATTTCACCGGAAAAGCGCCGGATCTTGGAGCATTAGAGGTCGGTCAACCCATTCCTGTCTATGGACCTCGACCATAATCGACTCGCGTTGGATATGTAACTGACGGATTTTCCTTCCGCTATTTTCGGTATAGATATAAGGAGGAAAAAAGATGGAGAAGAATAGTTTCGGTAATTCCTCGACTGTCGAGGAGATAAAGGAGATGGTCCAGGACCTTTGCGACCTTGCCGGTTACGGCGTACATTCAGGAATAAATGTTGGAGAAAAAGGTGAGGCTGCGGCAAACTACATCCTTAAAAAACTTCATGGTGCCGGTCTGAAAGCTGCCAGGTTAGAACCTGTTAAAGTAAACAGCCCGTTCCCTGAATCCTACGAGGTATTAGTTGAAGAGAACGGTAAAGAAATATCATTGTCCGAATCATGCAGTCCGTTGCACTGGACTGTCGGGACTCCTCCCGAAGGTATTACAGGTGAACTTGCCTACGTAGGAACTGGTGCCGATTCAAATTTTCAACTAATCGATGTTACCGGCAAAATTGTTTTAATCGATGAAAAATTCTTTCGGGGCTATATAGCCAGCGCTAGAGGTGCGACGGTAATCGCAAAGGATAAAGGAGCTGTTGCTGTGTTTCGGGCCAATATGTACGTAGACAGCCCCCAGCAGCAAAAGGGAGAAGGAACGGCAACTGATATATTACCGATTCCGGTCTTCTGTTTCAGCAAGAGTGCAGGGGATTATTTAAGAAACCTGGCTGTTTCAGGTACACCTCATACCGTAAAGATAAAGCTGGAAGTGAAGCATGAGGTAGTCGATGCCTATAATGTGGTCTGTGAATTACCGGGTAATGGTAACTCCGGAGAAGTTATTCTCGCCGGAACACACTACGACACCGGTTATTTTACCGGAGCCGTTGATAACAATGGCAGCGTAGCATTGCTGATAAAGTGGGCGGAATATTTCGCCTCTAAGCCGACTGAGTTAAGAAACCATGATATGATTTTTGCCTGGTGCCTGGGACACGATTTTGACATGAATGCGGGACACTACCAGTTTGCTGAGGCGCATAAAGACCGGTTGACTAGGACAATAGTATGGGATGTCGACCATGCAGCCGGCGGTACAAGGTACAGGTTCGACGAAACCGAAGATAAAATTGTTCCTGTCGAAGGCGAAACCTGTGAATTTTATATCATCTCGAATAATTACATTTTCAGCAGACTCGCCGCTTTTACTATGGATAAATATGGATTTATCTGCACCCAGAACCGTTTCGGTTCTTTTGGAAGCGGACCGCAATGGGGGATAGCCCCGCCGACAAGTCCGTGGGTTAACGTAGCAAGCATCCCTCTATACTACCATTCCACGCTGGATACACCGGACAAGATTACACTCGACCAGATACAGCGCGCCTACAGTGCGCATATCGAAATCCTGGAAAATATAGACCGCCTGCCGGAAGGATTACTTTTCTATGACAACATCAGCAAGACTCGCCCGAATAAACCTCCACAGGTGAGCATTTCGATATTATCAGATACGGTAATGGTAGGAGATACGGTCACGATATGGAACGATGAAACTCGCTTCTATGATGATAAAGCGAGTTATCATTATCCTGCTCTGCCTGAATGGGCAGGGACCAAATGGGACTGGGGAGATGGGAGCCCTGTGACTGTTGGCGGCCCTACCGCCAATCACGTTTACCAAAAGTCGGGAACCTATATAATTACATTGGAGTTTACCGATACGGAAGAAGCTACGGCAACAGCCATAAAGGAAGTTAAGGTTTTACCTTTAACAAGCAATAAATCCTGATTGATTTTTCTAAAATCATCTAAAAAGGGTAGAAGAGATGGTATGGTTCACCCAGGGGAATTCATATGTTTATTTTACGCTGATTGTTCGATATGTGCCTCCGGTAACTATAGAAAAGTGAAAAATCGGTCGGTCAGCACGATGGATAATCAGAGGGCAATGTTTCATTCCGGAAGGTGCAAATAGCATAGTACTCCTGGTCAACATGTTTTTCTGATCTCCCATCCACATCTCTACCTCGCCGTTGAGATTGTAAGGATCTGACGCATTACCTCCAAAGAAGCCTATTATTTCATCATCTTCGTGAGTATGTGGCTCCGGCGCATGTCGTGCCGGTTTACAGTACCAGGAAACGTTCATCTGGAAAGCTCCCGGGACAACATCCTTATCCATCCATAAAACACGGGTAGCGAACTTATTATACTCTTCAACGAATTCCGGTTTGAATGCGGGGGCTTTAAGCTCGGTGACGATATACTTACTATAATCAGATTCCGGTTTATGAGTTTCCTTTAACGATTCTGTATCCCAGTGACCGCCATTCATAACAGAAAAGTGGAATATAGGTTCATCAGCACGCTTTAAAATGAGCGGACAGTGCTTTAAACCAGCAGGAATGAACACCATAGCAGTTCTATCGATGATAAATTGCTGATCTCCCAGCCAGATCTCAACTTCTCCGTGCAGGTTATACGGGTCGTCCGGGTCATTACCGAAAAAACCGAGTATTTCACT
>CAZBQL010000186.1:0-3127 GCA_964493985.1 uncultured Dehalococcoidales bacterium | reverse complement strand
CGGCTCCCATGGCAACGTCCCACTTCGCCAACTACATGGAACGGGACAGCAAGATCCATGGTGTACCTTTACGCTTCAGTTTTCCGCCACATCCTACGGCCTGGGTATCACGGGAAACACATCAGAAGTATGTGGAAGGTAATGATCCCATCTCGGGCCAGCCGCTGATGGAGGAGCTGATAGATGCCCTGACCAGACCGCTGACCGAAGGAGAAAAACATCCTGAGCCTTTAAAAAGACCCCGTCGACCGCGGCTGCTGGAGCCGGACACCGAGGATAATTTAAGAAGGCTTTTCATCCGGAACGGCTGGACCGACGGTCTGCCGATAGTACTGCCCACGGAAGAGCGAGTGGCTGAAATGCTGACTGGTACCGACCATGATCCCCAGGAAGTAATCGGACATATGTCGGTCACGCCTCATGAGGAAAAACTGGAATATACCGTTGAAAAAGTAGCAGTCAATGCCGTCATGGCAGGTGCCAGACCGGAACATTTCCCGGTTATCTGCGCCATTGCCGCCACCCAGAGGGCGCTGATTCCCAGTTCCACCGGTTCGTGGTGCCACATGATACTTGTCAACGGGCCTATCCGTAATGAGATAGATATGAACTGCGGCAGCAGCGCCCTGAGTCCTTTCAACTTCGCTAACTCGGTCATTGGCAGGTGCGGAACACTTATGACCATTAATTTCGGGGATATCAACCTGGCGGAAAACTTCACCGGAGGTGCCGGCAATAACTTCAATTACAACAATTTGTGTTGTGGTGAGAACCAGGAACGTTCTCCCTGGGAGCCATTCCATGTACAGAAGGGATTTAAGGAGTCGGAGAATACCATCAGCCTGTTCCGGGGCTGGAGTATGCAGGGCTTCAGTGTCGGGCCAGCCAGGCGAATGGCGGAAGTGATGTGTGGAATGGGCGGGTCTACTTTTATCCTCGACCCCCTTGTAGCCAGGAGTCTGAAGGACGAAGAAGGTTTTGCGACGAAACAGCAGCTGGCCGAATACCTGGTAAAGGAAGCAAAAAACATCGGTTCGAGGGGTATGCGTCCCTTTGAAACCTCACAGATCAACTTTATCGTCCTGGGAGGTGAATGGAACCCTATCTTCATGACTGCTGATCTTACCTACATTCAGACTGAACCCATTGATAGATGGATTCCTGTAAGCGGAATTCGCAAAGATGAGATTCCTGTCAGGATGCCTGCCCAGCTAAATTGTATGGATGGCACCTGCGAAATACCACAATAGAGAGAATCTGTGTTGAAAAAGGACATCTCGATGGCATCTTTCGAGGTGTCCTTTCATTTACAAATGTTTATTGCGAAACCAATAGATTAATAGAATTGTCAGGCAGCAAAAACTTGTTATGTAGTTCAAATCCCCACTAATAGAGTAAACAGCAGTTCGAGTATTCTAATAAGAATACGGAAACAACGACTCAGGTCCGTACCGATAAAGTATATTTCTAAGCGGATGGTATAGATTACACACTGAAATACAAACAGAAGAAGGGGGAATGTAAAAGGATAAAATCCTTACCGTTAGAGGTTGAAATAGAACTTAAAGACATGACTCCCTCTGAGTAGAAAAAGAGATGCCAAATTCATTAATCGGGAACTTGAACAAATTTTTCGCAATTATTTCCAACAATCCTACATTAATTGGCCTTGGTGAAGATATTGTTAATCTTTCAATTGTAAAAGTCTCAGCCTTTAGTGACTCGGCCAGCGTCTCGTAAAGTAACTTTCCTTCCTATTTTGTAATTGACAGAAACTTAACGTTCACCTTCTATTTGTCTTTAATTAACTCATCATTTATTGTTCCTAGCATCTTCTCTATGACGTACTTTTTTATGGCATGGTAAAAGTGGTCATATTATCATTGACCTTAACAGTGTAGACTTCACCATTAATAAAATCATTACCGAGATTAATGTACTTTTCGAAGAATGTATAAATATAACCACAGACCTGACCCACGGTTGTTTGAACATTTACATTGATATTAATAGTGTTGCCGTTACGTTCTGTACTCATGTCACTAAATGTAGTGCAGGTATCACGGAGTCCACCTTTAATATAGATAATTATTTCCTTCGGCTCTGACAGTGTTACAGCGATTTTTACATCATCAATTGGAGCCAGATTTACTTTTATTTCTGGTTGGATATCTTTTACAACCGTCATGACCAATCGATATTCATCACTGGTTATTTGCGTATCGGTTTTAGGATAGGGTTCAATGTGATACCTCATATTGTATCCTCCAAACACCTGAGTGGCACGTTGGTCGGACAAACCTGGCTGAGAAAGTATCATTTCATACGGATGATCTTCCTTAGTAATCTCAATAGAACAATTCACTTCACCTGCCCAGATACAAGTTACACCTTGAGGGCAACGGCTGTCTGAGATGATATCCATAAACTTTATAGTTAAATTTTCTGATTGAACTAACGCAGTTTGACCTATACTCAAGGTGAATTCCTGGTCCAGACTGACCTCTTCTGGATTTGATAGCGACTTAATATCATAGATGAAAAGCGAAATCCCAGGTTGAGGTACGTCGCCTGCGTATTTAACATGAGCTGTTATCGTCTGTAACTCTTTAAATGTAGTCAGATCAACGTCAGTCACCATCGTTACTACCTTTCCAACCTTGTCTATAGTCGGATTTGGCAGATCGTCGACATTATCGGAACTATTTATCAATACATCCAGTTTCCATGGATAACCAGTCATTTGTTTGCTAATACTTTTGATTTCTCCATTGATAATACAGTCACTCCTTACTACTGTCCCACCAACCCCGGTCGATGGAGTATCCGTTGTATTCGAGGTTCTACTTGATGAACACGCTGGAAATATCAGCCCCGATAAAATAACCATCGAAATTATTCCCCCTAATGAAATCAAATATTTACATTTCATTTTGTACCTCCCGCCTGAAAGTAAATAATCATTTAAGTATATAGTAAACCTGCGGTCATTAAATTTTCATAAAATTGTATGGGAAAATGTTCCAAATATATGAATTGTTTCAACAGTATGCTCTGGAAATGTCATAGTATGTATTCCAAATCCTGAATGGTGAAATAGACATTGTTCAGGTATTCTAACTAGAAT
>CAZBQL010000185.1:0-3142 GCA_964493985.1 uncultured Dehalococcoidales bacterium | reverse complement strand
AAGTTAGTCACAATCGGCATGCTGATATTGATTAAGGAGAAGATGCTATTTAATATCGATCTCACAAAATCTGCCCAGAACAGGGCAACAGCCACAATTAATCCAAACTTGAAATTGCTAGGGACACCCTGACCGATCTCGGTGATTGACTTCTTTTTTTTAGAATTATGCTCTTTTTCTGAAGGCATTCTATGCTCCTCCGTAACTTAAAGATTATGGTATCCGGTCACGATACCTGTGCTACAACTAGGCCGAACTCTTCATCTTAAATTGGCTTGCCCCCAAGTGGGTATCCAACTATATAACTAGTTCTATCGGAGTTTTAGTCTCAGGTGATGGTGGTCGGTATCCCAGAAAGTTATGGGGCTGGATATGATTATACTCTCACCTCCATCGTTCCACTAGTACCCTTGTTTCTTTCAATGTCATGAATATCTCACGTTTCAACAATTCATCCTGGAGCTTGCCGTTAAACGATTTGGTGATAAGTCCCTTTAGGTTCCCACCCATTAGATTAGTCTACCGGCACTAAAATACCTATACTATATCATCTCGAGAGGTTTGTTCTCCCCTAAAGATGGGTACATACTATTTACTGTAGTAGTCTAAGAAGTTTAACCCAAAGTTAAAATGGGAGAGAAGCCCATAATAGTTTAGTACGAAGTGCACACGAACAAATCCGGGGAGTTCCACTGGAGATTGGCCCGTACGAATAGACAGGTCATTGCGAACTCGGGGAAGCCTGGAAGACTAAGGTAAACGTAATGATCGAAGAAATAGAACAAAGAAACCGGGATAAGTATGAATTTTAAGGTGGTGAAGTACGCACGAATCGGTAAGCGAGTTACAACATAAATTTCAGGACACGATTATCCCGGTTATCAAGGAGAATACTTCTCAAGCTTTCAGAACATCCAAGTAGTTATTCAGCACCCTATCCAAATTGAACCATTTTCGTTTCAAAGAATGAGTAATGCAAAAGGAGAGGAACCGCGTTATGAAAAAGAAAGGGCTCTTTATTCTTTCTGTTTTCGTTCTGGCTATCATGTTGGCTACAGCCAGCTGTGGCCCAAAACAAATTCAGCCTAGCATCGAGGGAGGCTTGCCTAAGTTCATCTCGGAAGAGGAGTTGGTTAATGCCTTCACCGAAGAGCGTAACCAGGGCAATTATTACGCCGAGGGAGGCCTGGTAACTAAAGACATGGAGGAACAAGCGCCTACCGCGGAAGATGCTGCCGGTGGTGAAACTTCTAGCATCGCTTACTCCGATACCAATGTCCAGGTAGCAGGTGTGGATGAAGCCGACATCATAAAAACAGATGGTAAATACGTCTATGCGATAGCCCATAACAGCCTTTATGTGGCTCTGGCCTACCCGGCTGAATCGGCACAGATCTTGGCTCATGTCACCATCCCAGAGTTCAACCCTCAGGAATTCTTCGTCGATGGAGACAGGTTGATGGTGTTTGGTTCAACTTACTACTCTCCCAACGACCCGGCTGCCACCATACAATCAGATGATTCGGCGACTGCCGAACCTGATATTGCGAAGACAGATATTGCCAGTATGCCATATTATCCAGGCAGAGGTAACCTGGTATCCATTAAACTATACGATATCAAGGATCGTTCAAATCCCAAACTACTTAAAAGCGTTGATATCGAAGGCAACTACCTGACATCGCGCAAGATCGGATCCGACGTATACTTTGTAGTAAACTCCTATCCGATCTTTAACCTTCCTGACCCTTCGGCCATAGACATCATCCCGGGGTATCGGGAAACCGTCGGTGATGCTGAGCCGACCAGTGACTTGAAGCCTATTGCGAATTACAGTGAAATAGGCTATATCCTACCGCGCCAAGCGGCCAACTTCATCACGGTGGCTTCTTTATCGATTGTTGACGAGGCCGGAACAATAGGCAAGACTGTTGTTGTCGGCAGCGGCGAAAACGTCTTTGCCTCGCTAGCTAATCTCTACATCGCCCAGACCTCCTGGCCTACGTACGGTAACATCGGACAGCCGGTTGAAAATGAGGTCCAAAGCACAGTAATCACTAAGTTTACACTATCCGGTGGCACTGTAACGTATGCTGCCACCGGCAAGGTAAAAGGCCATATCCTGAACCAGTTCGCTATGGACGAGTACGACGGTTACTTCCGCATCGCCACTACCATCAGCGGCTATGTGGATAACCGCGATACCTCCACCAATAACGTCTACGTTCTGGATAACGCCCTTAAGGCGACCGGATCTCTTGAAGACGTGGCTCCCGGGGAGAGCATCTATGCTGTCCGTTTCATGGGTAAACGTGCTTACCTGGTCACCTTCCTGCACGTCGACCCTCTCTTCGTGATCGATCTGTCTCAGGCGGCAGCCCCTAAGATTCTGGGCAAGCTGAAAATACCCGGTTACAGTGACTACCTGCAGCCTTACGATGAGACGCACCTGATTGGGATTGGCAAGGAGGTGGATCCCAGCATCGATGCCGATCTGATCCACACTGAGAATGCGGTCTACTATACGGCGATACAGGGTGTTAAGCTGGCTCTTTTCGACGTGAGCGATGTAGCCAATCCGATCGAGGTCTACAAAGAGGTCATCGGCGACCGAGGTACCGAGAGTCTGGCTGCCCAAGACCATAAAGCGTTTCTTTTCGATAGGGAAAAGGGCCTTGTTGTCATCCCCGTTACCGTAGCTCAGTTACAGCCCGGCCAGCCCGAGAACACGCAGGGAGAGTATGTTTTTCAGGGTGCATATGTATACAACCTGACACTTGAGGACGGTTTTAGCCTTAGGGGCAAAGTCACTCACTACGATACGAACGAGGCTTTCCTGAAGAGCGGCGATTATTTCTACGGAGGGCAGAGTGACATCACCCGCAGCATATATATTGGCAATGTCCTGTATACTTTGTCCGAAAGTCGGCTGCAGTTGAACGACCTTACCAGCATGGTAACCATACGTAAACTGCCATTCGATTGGTAACCGGTGATGCTTAACCTGCCCCCATAGGGTACCAATGGCTAGCTCAAAGCTTCACTCATAATTACCTCTAGAGCAGGAGATTGATAACCAAGAGAGTTGTGAGGGTGGATTATATTGACAAAAAAAGAAGAAGATTAAAGTAACAAGCCTATG
>CAZBQL010000184.1:0-3182 GCA_964493985.1 uncultured Dehalococcoidales bacterium | reverse complement strand
ACCATAACCGTACCTGCAGGAACTCCATCCGGTATTTATTCATTCACAATCAGCGTTGTTGATGGAGATGATGTCAGTTACGGAGAACAGGAAGTAACTATTACAGTTCCCGGAGGACCTAACCCTCCTGTAGAAGTTGGTGGAACCGTTCAACCCGTAAACAAGTTAGTATTGTCGATACCATTCATTACACTGGGTATACTGTTAGCCGCATGGAGTATCCTCATTTTGCGGCGACGCAGAACTCAGAATTAATACCGGAAAGGAAATTTAAGATACTTTAGGGAATCCCTTATTCAAGGGATTCCCTTGATATTTCCAGCTTAATGAGGTTGAACGATAGAAAAAGGTTTAGACCGTTTTTGCATAAAAAATCATACTTAAGATGGTTGTATCAAATTATGAAGTGATGCTAATCTACGCTATACGATGTGGTATTGTGTTCAATTATATAAAGGAGGAAATTATGAAAAAAAGGATACTGACGCTTTCTCTTGCGTTGGTGTTGCTGGTCGGCCTTATCGCTGTACCAGGTACAGCAGGTGCGGTTAATGGTCCCGACGTACTGATGTGCTTTCTACTCGACAGCTCAGGCAGTATTAACGACGCTGAATGGGGAATAATGCTGGATGGCTTAAAGGCGGCTGTCAATGATGCTAACATTATGCCGCGCGACGGCTCGTTACAGATATGTATCGTTCAGTTTGGCAGCGCCGCAGCGGAAGAACTGGGGCCAACAATTGTTAATGATGCAAACGTCCCCACCATCATAGCCGCAATTAATGCCATAAACAAGGATGACGGATGCACCGCGCTGGGCGCTGGTATTAACCAGGCCGTAAGCACAATGATGACAGGCAACTCAGCAATATTTGATGATCCCGATGTCTGGAAGGTAATCAACGTGGCAACGGATGGTGTGCCAAACACATATCCTACTGGATGGCCTAATCCTACTGGTGGCACTACTACCTGTGGGTCAGAGGCAACTGGTATGGCTTATGCTGAAAACCGTGTTACCGCTGCTATATCGGCAGGAATCGATGAACTTGATGTAGAAGGTATCGGCACAACCGCTGCTCAAAACACCTGGATGGCAGAAGATATTGTCGTCCCCGATGGTCCCGGTGGTGTATCGGGCTGGATTGTAACTGACATTAGTCCAAATTATCCACCACGCCCACCTGCTGTTGGTTTCGTGCGTGTGTGTGATGACTTTGAGGATTATCAAGCTGCCATTGCACAAAAATTAACCCTGATTCTTAAGGGGCAGCTTTCCCTGGACCCTCCAACGGCAACAAATCTTGTAGGGGAGCAGCACTGTGTTACCGCTACCCTGCTGGATGGAGCTTTAGATCCGCTTGAGGGTGAAACGGTTAATTTTACGGTAAGCGGAGCTAATTCAGCAAGCGGATCAAACACAACTGATTCAAATGGTGAAGCAGTGTTCTGCTATACGGGAACAAACACTGGTCTGGATACGATCGTAGCTTCATGGTATGACGAAGTTTCAACGCAGACTCTGGAATCGAATACTGTTGAAAAGACATGGAATAGAAAGCCTCCTCCCCCACCTCCTACAGAAGTGGGTGGAACGATTTTACCTACCAACAAGTTCATGTTATTGACACCATTGCTTGCACTGGGTATACTGTTAGCCGCATGGGGTACCTTCATTTTAAGGCGGCGTAAAGCTCAGAGTTAACATTGGCGAAACGGAAAAGAACAAAAAACTTAAAAGGGAATCCCTTGAAAAAGGGATTCCCTTGGTATATATGGGCTGCGGGAATAGCGCTTGTCTGCCTGGCTGTTATCTTGATAATAGTACTCAATCCTTTCACACCCAAAAGTGTTATACAGGCCGATGAGCTAAAATGCGCTATCGTAGACCACCTTTATAATCTGCAGCCTAATCCTGAGTTTATCGACTACGTTACGAAAGAGTTCGAAAAAGTCGGCTTTACAGTAGATGTATACCGGGGAGATGAAGTTACGGTTGATTTTTACCGGCAGCTTCCCAGTCATGGATACAAGCTGGTTTTATTCAGGGTACATGGCGGATTACTGGAAAATGAGACCGGTATGGGAGATAAAATCTGGCTTTTCACCAATGAGTCATATTCCAGGATGCGTTACTATATGATGCAGTTACGAGACCAGGTTTCAGGGGGAGCTATAAGTCTGGATAGCAAGCAAGTGTTTGCTGTCAGTTCTAAATTCGTAACCGACTGCATGCGATATAATTTCGACAATACCGTTATCATCAATATGGGATGTGCTGCCTTTTACAACGATGGCCTGGCGGATGCCTTTATAGAAAGAGGTGCGTCCGCTTACCTGGGATGGGATGTGAGTGTAGGATTATCTTACGTTGAAAAAGCGACTATGGCACTGGTCGAAAAACTCTGCACCGAAGAGATGACGATAGAACAGGCGGTAACCTCAACCATGGAGGAACAAGGACCTGACCCAAATAATAATGCCTTCCTCAACTATTATTCACCAGAGAGCGCCGACAAAACCTTAAAGGAAATTGTTGAGTAATTAACCAGAACACAATATTTGATAAAATTTTAGTTAGAGCGTTCTCTTTAGAGGATTAAGCTAGCCTCAACTTAAGCCTGAAATGGCGTCCCTGGAGGGATTCGAACTCCCGCCCCGCTGTTTAGAAGGTGAAAAGGCATCGGGTCGAAATTGATTCGAAATTTAGCCTTGAACAGACTTGAAAAACCATCCTGAAAATTTGTTAGGCAGCGGGTCGATTTCTTTTTTCCTGCCAGCCTTTCTCCAGTGTTTTCCTTGCCCCATTATACAATACTTGTCTATTGGACAACTACTATTTAACATTAATTAACCTTCAACCTGGACTCTGGGGTAATTGTATACCTGTCGACTCGCCAGTAACAGATTATTGAAATCGATTAATACACATTTCGAGCGTTTGTTCGACGTGCATCCCAGTTGGATAGCACTTAAATTAAAAAAGGTATTATTTCTTCAAACCACAGTCCCGCAAAAACCGTCCAGCGTTCCACGAAATTCTGTTGGGTATGGATCTGCACAAAAACAAATGGGGGGTCTTTATACCCGGTGGGATGGTAAAAATGCCAGGAATCGTCGTATCTACACCGAAATATCGGCGCCGTATTCTGAATCCTGGAGTGGGGGGATATGTAAAGAAG
>CAZBQL010000183.1:0-3258 GCA_964493985.1 uncultured Dehalococcoidales bacterium | reverse complement strand
CTCTTGCTACGAATTTTAACATTATTTTTAACATACAAGGGGTGAGGTTAAAAAAAGATAACAGCATCAGTGGAAATGCTGGAAATTTCGCCTATACAGGGAGTAGATCCCCGCCTGCGCGGGGATGACGAAAGATGAGCATGGAGATGACGAAAAGTGATTCACAGGAATAACAAAAGGAAAACACTCGGACTCCCCAGCATGACATGCAGTCTTGCTGTTTTGGCACATTCTCAACGCGGGAATAAAAACTGAGTATAAAATATCCAGATGAAGCTTGACAATTCGCATAATTTTTACTATCCTAATTGAAAACTATTTTCATTTAGAGCTATGAGACTTACTGAAAAGAAAATATACTCGGTTCTGAGACAACATGGCTATAAGCTTACTCCCCAGCGACGTGCTGTCATCCAGGTAGTCACATCATCCAGTGATCACCTCACTCCCAACGATATCCATGAAAAAATACATGACGTATACCCCGGTACCGGACTGGTAACCATTTACCGGACACTGGAGATCCTTGCCGAACTCGGTCTTATCTGCGAGGTACATTCCGGCGGAAGCCGTCGCAGTTACACTATGGGTTCCCAGCAGCACCATCACCACCTGATATGTTCGGGCTGCGGAACGGTGGTCGACTTTACCGGGCACTATCTCGAAGGCCTGGAGAAAAATCTTTCCGAAGAGAGCGGTTTCAGAATAGACGGCCACCTGCTTGAGTTCATCGGACTCTGCCGTAAATGCCAGACAGCATCATAGCGGCGGCAGCAAATCTGTACGTAGCCGGAGAGTGTAATGCTTAAGAACATTTTAAACGAACTAAAAGAGCACATCCCCTTCACCGCCATCGGTGCGGTGACCGGGATTATAATAATGGCTATCGTAGTCGTGACCGACCTTCCGTCCATAGTATCCAACGATGTATTTCATATTCTGCACCCTCTCCACGTGGTCCTCAGTGCCCTGACCACGACTGCAATGTTCAGAAAGTACGGCCACAGGTCGTTATGGCAGGCTGTGCTCATCGGGTACTGCGGGTCTATCGGTATTGCCAGTATAAGCGATGCCTTTATTCCCTACCTCGGCGGAGCCATGATGGGTCTTAATATAGAATTCCACATACCGTTTATAGAGACCGAAAAAATGCACCTCCTGGGAATACCGACCTGGACGGTTATAAACAGTGCCGCCATACTCGGAATACTAATCGGCTATATTAAACCCACCACCAAGATGCCGCACCTCGGTCACGTATTACTCAGCACCTGGGCGTCACTCTTTTACTTTATAGCTTACAGCGTCGCCGAGTGGCTGCCCCTGCTGCCGCTGATATTCCTGTTCCTGTTCATCGCCGTGTGGATACCCTGCTGTGTCAGCGATATAGTGTTCCCGCTGCTGTTCTCAGGCAATAAAGAACTGGTACCTGACCATCATCATTAAATATATAAATAATTAAGGGAGGGGAAAATGCCTATCAAGATTACTACCCTCAGTGAAAACACGGCTGCCTTTGCCGGTGTCCTTGCTGAACACGGACTCAGCGTATTGGTCGAAACGGATGAAGCGAACGTCCTGCTCGATACCGGACTGAGTATCTCTGTCGCTAACAATGTCGAAACCCTTGGAGTCAATCTTAAAAACGTAGATAAAATCGTTATCAGTCACGGTCACCACGACCACACAGGAGGGCTGCGCGACGTGCTGAGGAAGATGCGCAAGAAGGTGGAGGTTATCGGTCATCCCGATATCATGGCTTCGAAATATGCCAAGCGTGAAGGATTTCCAGCCGGGTATATCGGGATTCCTTTCGACAGGCGTGAACTTGAGAGTCTTGGTGCCGTCTTTGTTCTTTCTCCCGGACCGGTGCAGATATCTGAAAATATCATAACCGCCGGGGAAGTCCCGATGAACACCGAGTACGAGACCATCGATCAGTTTCTCAAGGAGATGAAAGAAGGCGAACTGGTCCCGGATCAGCTCCTGGACGACCGTGCCCTGTTCATAAAGACGGACAAAGGCCTGGTTGTCATACTCGGTTGTGCCCATCGCGGTATCATCAATACCCTCCATCACGCTCAGGAACTGACCGGAGAGCAGAGGATCGAGATGGTCATCGGCGGCTGCCACCTGATGAACTCAAGCGAAGAACGCGTCTGGCTGACCATCGCCGCCCTGAAAGAACTGGAAGTAAAGAAGATAGGCGTCTCGCACTGTACCAGCCTGCCGGCAGCAGCCATGATGGCGCACGAGTTCGGAGAGGACTTTTTCTTTAACAACGCGGGTACCCGCATTGAACTTGAGTGACGATAAGTCGTATTATGGTGTGAACCGACGTTACTGGAGAGGAGTGGATATGGACCTTTCCGTCCGGCTGGCACCGGATAATCCCCGCGGACTTACCCTGAAAAACCCCGTAATGACCGCTTCGGGGACCTTCGGATACGGCACCGAGAACAGCCACCTGTTCGATATCCGGAAACTCGGCGCCATAGTCTGCAAGGGTACATTCCTTGAGCCGAGGGACGGCAATCCCCAGCCGAGAATCGCCGAGACACCCTCCGGGATGCTCAACGCCATAGGCATGGAAGGGATCGGAATCGAAGCGCTTATCAGGGACAAAGCACCGGTCTGGGCTGATTGGGATGTCCCCGTCATCGTTAACATCGCCGGTGAGACCGTTGAAGAATACGCTGCGATTGCCGAACGACTTGACTGGTTGGACGGTATCAGCGGCATCGAGGTAAATATAAGCTGTCCCAACATCCGGGCAGGGGGCGCTGAATTCGGCATCAGTCCGGATACCGCCGCGACCGTGACCGCTGCCGTCAGAAAAGCCACGTCTCTGCCCGTCCTGGTAAAACTCACTCCCAACACATCTGAGATCACGGCTGTCGCTGAAGCCGTTGCCGGAGAAGGGGCTGACGCCCTGACACTGATAAACACCCTCAAGGGGATGGCGATAGATATACACTCCCGCAAGCCCGTCCTGGGCAACATCACCGGCGGACTGTCGGGTCCGGCGATCAAGCCGGTGGCGCTTTACATGGTCTACGAAGTGGCAAAAGTTGTGAATATTCCCATAGTCGGCTGCGGGGGAATTTCGACCGCTGCCGATGCGCTGGAATTCATCATAGCCGGAGCGACCGCCGTCCAGACAGGCACCGCCGGTTTCAGCAATCCGCTTGTCCACCTGGAGATCCTCGAAGGCATCGAGGACTTTATGACCCAAAAAGGGATAAACAGTATCGAAGA
>CAZBQL010000182.1:0-3309 GCA_964493985.1 uncultured Dehalococcoidales bacterium | reverse complement strand
TTACTTCAAGGCATTTCCCGACCTTCATGCAGAAGTCGAGGACATCTTCGGTGAAGGGGATAAAGTTCTGAGCCGCGCCTGGTGCAAGGGAACCCACAAAGGAGACCTCATGGGTATGCCTGCTACGGGGAAACAGATCGCGATCAGGGTCATCTGCGCTGATCGTCTCTCAGGCAAGAAAGTCGCCGAAAGCTTCGAACTCCCGGACTTGTTCGGCATGATGCAGCAGCTAGGCGCTATGCCCCGGAGCTAGGGACAATATACCTTCGCAGCTATTAATTGAGTAACGAAAAAAATAAATCATTTTCCAATGACTGCAGAAGGTTGAGTAACAATTGCTTTAAATATTGAAGTTCTACCCAATGCTACTTTCAGGCAGATCGATGGATGAAATATCTTGTTTTGCTAAAGCGGCATCATAAATTTACATTCTCATTTTTTAAATATCGCATTTTATATATTCCACAAAAATTATAGAGTATATCATCGTCATTAATTATTGATACGTCCGAAGACCTTTCGTTGCTTATTTTTTCAGCTATCAACCATTTTTTTTGGACAGTGTGCGATAAAAAGCTCTTTTCTATAATAAAATCGTGTATCGATTCATTCTTTATAGTAAATCACCAGCATTTTTCGATATTTTTCTTCAGCATACGATGCGTTATTAACTCCATTCGGACCCCTAAATTACCGAAATGTGTCGTTGTAAGGAGCTTTTAATGCATTCTCTTTGAGCCTGAAAACGTAACGCAGGAATCCCTGTAGGATACACTAGGATACTCTAGCTTCAGAAAATGAACAAAAACGCTTAATTTATTCCAAAATGCCAACATAAATATCCAAGCCGACTAATAAATGAACAGGTTTGCACCACCGAATAATTGAAAAACATGTTTGCCGAACCGGAAGAACTGGCAGAAGCGGTCTTATTCCTCGTTTCAAGAGCCTCAGACCACTTGAGTGGCCAGAATATTATCTTTGGTGTTCCAATGCAGCCAAGGACCTTCCCGATAAAAACGAATGTGAAAACCAATTAATCCAAGCAGCTAAAAATCCACGTTTATGTCTGCCGTTTATAAAAAGGCGTTGATGACTTTGTGGAATATATACTCTGTTTTTAGCTTTAAAGCTAAATCACCTCTACTAATCTGACTTTTTGGGCGATTGAGCCTGATCGCAACAAATCGATGAAGTGTATAATCTGAATAAAAGAATAAAGGGATACCATAAACATAGCACCCCTTTAATATTCATATGTTTTGAGCCTAATTAGAAAAAGTAAATACTATCTCCATGCATCTACGCTGTATGCTTGGCCGTGACCGCCTGTAAACCTGTCGGCGGCAGTTTCCATCCCGTCACAGACTATAATACAGTAGCTGTCGAACGGATTATCCCCACCAACCGGTATCATATAGTCATCAGATAACTCTTTCCATGGTTTACCAGATGTTTTTTCTATCCCTGTCCAGCCATTGGTAGTTAAGTCGCCTATTCCGCGCATACGGTAATCCCGAAGCGGTTCGAAGCTCTTTTTCCATATCCATTCGTATATCGATTCCTTAGTCTTGAATCCGTAATCGTACAGATCCTGAGCCATCTGGGGTACCAGGATAAGAGTAAAACCGCCTTCTCTGGTAGCCCAGATACCCCTGGTCAAGTATTCAAGATAATTATGCGGCCCCGGGATACCTTTCACATCAAGGAATCTGGCTATAGCCCCGTGCCCTGTTCTTTGTAACGAACGATACACGCCGGGCATATGCTGCTGGCCGATTCCCCATGCACCGGGCATGCAGGTCATTATGATACTCTCATCCTTGCCGAAACCCATCTCCTCATTCAATCCTCTCCAACCTTCGGGCAACCCCTCCGCGTATTCGGCAAAGATAAATCCGCCATTGGTAATGGGACTGTTATAGGTTGTCGTAACAGAAACTGCAGTAACACTATCTTTGAAACCACCCAAGTTACGTAACAACAAACTGCCAACTCGACCTATTGTTTTATTTGGCTGATTGCCGGGGCCGAATCTGCTGTAACTCACATTCATACCGATTTCTTTATAGATCGGACCGCTGACAATATATGCCCCGCCATTACCACGACCACCCCAGGTTGCTGACTCGGTGATAGCCAGTACCACAGGGAAATATTCCGGTTTACAGCCAGCCATCACGGCATTGACGGCTACCTGCTCCACCGTGCCTACCCTCTCCATGGGCATAAACCTTACCACGTCGCCTTTATTCCTGGGTACCCCAAAGCCCATCGGGCCCCGCATTTCCATGTCACGCTGGTAAGTAATAATTTCATCAGGTTTATGGCTTGTACCTTTCAGCATTTTTTCTACACGTTCTTCAGTGGGGATGACCACGGGCAGACCATCCGTATACAAGGAAAATGGAGTATTTCCCAACCCCGGGATATTTTCACTCTGATTGTAGAACTCCTCAGCTTCTTCGAGAGTGCCCTCAAAAAGTATCCTCGGTTCGGACGGCGCCCAGAGACCACTCTCCTGTTCTTTTTCCGTTAGAGGACGAGTCAAAGCTTCAAGTAAAAGAGGTAAGACTTTTTCGGCTTCAGTAACACCACCCAAAGAATTACGTGAAGCTTCAACATACCGCAACTGTGGAATACCGTGTAATACTGAATCATTCTTTACTTTTCCCGTTTCTTCCGTATAGCCAAGGAGTACAGTAGGAATCCCTCCTCGTTCAAGTTCAGCCAGATAAGGCAACTGCCTTTCTACCGCACCATGTCACCAGCAAACTCCCAGTATTACACCATCAGTAGTTTTTCTCTCCTCTTCTGACAAAGGGATTGGATTTGGTGTATATCCTTTCTTAACCGTAAAGTTAATATTCGGATAATCTGCCTTCAGTTTCTTCTCAAGCGGTACCCAGATATCCATTTCACCACAGATACTAAGGTGGATCGTTTTACCGTCAAAGGTGTCGAGTCTCGGTGCGAGCGCCGATTGTTTAACAGGTGGCTGCATGCCGACCGGATTGAGACATTTATATATTTCCGCCATTTATTCCCTCCGAAATCATTAATATAAAAGCGAGTATATTGATACTGACAAACGTTTGTCAATCTTATAAGGATTTCTTGTGAGCGAACTTTCTTCAGTTTTGTATTTTTCTCTTTATGACATATCAACCCAAAACACATGGATACCTAAAAATAGTTGTTTATTCTGTTAATATCCGCTGAGTGACAATTAACTGCTCTTAACAACCATAATTGCCGATAAAACTCATTTTAACGTGTAAGCTAGGTTAGCAAATCACAGATTCGATG
>CAZBQL010000181.1:0-3321 GCA_964493985.1 uncultured Dehalococcoidales bacterium | reverse complement strand
TTCAAGACTTTCGGGTGTGGTGCTGCGATTGCAGCGAGTTCCATGGTTACCGAATTGATAATAGGCAAGAGTGTAACCGAAGCTTCTGAAATTTCAAATAATACCATTATCGAGGCGTTGGATGGACTCCCTCAGGAGAAATTACATTGCTCGGTGCTTGCCGAAAAAGCCCTAAATGCCGCAATCGCTGATTTTCGAAATAAGGCAGAAAGCGTAAAAATTGAGACTATTGAGTAAGAAACTCCTATAACCTGGATAAAACCGGAATAATTCTGGTTCTTAACAAGTGTTTTATTGGGAGTAAAATAGTCTGATGCATATTTAAGGAGAATAATTATTATGGATATAGGACAAAGAGTAAAAGTGATAAATTCGATAGATACAGGAAAAGAAGGGGAAATAATAGGGAAACATACCAAGCTGGTTCCACCAGCAATCCTTCAGGTAGGCGGTGACGATAAACCCGTGGAGTATCGTACAGTAAAACTGGATGATGGACATACAAATTTGTATCCTTTGAATTGGATCGAAGCTATAAATAATTAGTTGTCCTTTATGATTCGTATGATACAAGACAATTCAATGAATCAACTTAACCATTCTTAAATCCGTTTTTGGTGTTTTAAGGTCAACCGATTCTGATAATATTGAAAAGGAGAAGGAAAATGGCTGAAAAAGTATACAAGTGTCTTAATCCTGTTGGGTATGAGGAACCAGTGGAACAGTTTCCTCTTGCTCCACGATTGGACAAGGATAAACTTGCCGGGAAAACCATATACATCAGTGTCGGGGCCGGAGGAGAACAGGGGCTAATGATTCCCCTGCCCAGGAGATTACAGCAGTTGTATCCGGAAATAAACTGGAAAGTTACCCACGCAGCTCCTCACAGGACAATTGCCGGCAGCCTTGCGTTGACAAATGAGGAAATTACGGAAGCCGACGCTTTGATACGCGGCGTTGTCTGGTGACACGGGGCTATCTGGGAGCAGTTGCCTACCCTTTCGAGATATGAAAAAATCGGTATCCCCAGTGTGTTCATTATTTTCCCCGATCAGCAGGAATGCTGGAAAGAAGCCGCCCGGGTATGCGGATTGCCTGCCGCGCGGTATGTCTGTGAATCGAGAACTATTCCCGGTCATGTCGATGCTGAAAGAATTATACCCGAATTAATGGATGCATTAACCCGTCCTTTAACTCCCGAAGAACAAACAAGAAGTGTTTATACTCCCCCGCCTAACGAAAGGATTTTGTTTGAAGGTGGTCTTGAAGAAGCGCAGGACTTCTACGAGCAGACCGAAATTATCCCTTCACTTCAAAATGCACCGTTCGCTAAATATACCGATGGCTTGCCGGTAAGGGTTCCTACCGAGGAACGGGTTGCCGAGATGTTGAAAGGCACCAGCCATCCGCCTGATGAGATAATCAGGTACCAGGAAACCCACAATGTCGGTGACAGATCGGTCCAGATGGGTAATTCCGGTAAAGAAGGCGAACCGGTTGTTTTCCTGCCTATGAAACGAAAGGCAACGGTGGAAAAAATAGCTACGATCGCCGTTATGGCCGGATGTACGCCGGAAATGTTCCCGGTAGTCCTGGCAATGGCGGAATCCGGCGGCGGTTGCGGAGACGGACGCGGCAGTGGCGCTTATTGTGTCAGCGGACCGATAGCTCGCGAAATAGGAATGAATTTCGATGTCAACCTTTTCGGTCCCGGGAATCCAGCCAACAAATCGCTTGGTCGAGCTTCGGAGCTGATGTGGCGGAATCTTGGAGGTGAGATCCCAAGCATAAATAATTGTGGTGTTTTCGGTACGGGTCTATCCAACGTATTCCCCGAAAATGCAGAGGCTTTGCCGCCCGGATGGGAAGGTCTGAATGAAGAATGCGACTTTAAAAAGGACGAAAGCGCTCTTGTCAAGATCGGTATGAGTTTGACCGGCTTGACAGGTGCTTCGTGGATGCCCGGTCAGTATCGGGAATTCCAGAAAAGCGGCCACAGCGGTATTGCCAGACGTCTCGGGGTGAAAGGCATTCCCGGACCGCACAATTTCCTGGATTATATCCGGGGTTTCTGGGTTGATGGGGAAGGTGGCTTCACTTTTATCATGCTTCCGGAACTGGCCAACCATCTTTATGAATACGGATTCAAATCGAAAGAAGCGGTCTACGAGTATCTTTATGAAAGAAGTACAATGCCTTTAAGCGAGTACCGACTTCATTCGGTACCTGACGTCTGGACAAATGCTTGGAGGGGCATTGAACCAACCTCGGGCAAGCACTGGCTGGAATTACCCGATGATTACATCATACATGCCTGCCCCGAGCCATGGGCAAACAATATCATTGTTACGGGTGCCAGTGAGGAGCAACTCCAATGGCTCCGAGGTTCTTCAAGAGACGCTTACAGCATCGATGCCTGGCGGTAATATATTTCTCCTGGCATCAGTATTCAGTAAGGCTAATGTATCGATTCATGAAAAGATTCTCCAGCATAGTTTTCGCCAGGTATAAACACCGGACAAAAAAGAATACAAAAGCAGGGATGAAAGAACCCCTGCTTTTATTTTTAAGAAGGACTTTTAAAGGTTATTCAAGCTTCTGCAGGTATCTCTGGGCTGACATTCCTGCCGCCGCCCCGTCGCCGACCGCTGCCGATACCTGCCTGGGAGAGTTACTCCTGATATCACCAGCAGCGAAGACCCCCGGTATCTCAGACTCCATCCATCCGTTTACGATTATCTGTCCGCCTTCATCCAGCGGAACTACTCCCTGGAGGTAGCCGGTATTGGGATCGAGTCCGACATGGACGAGTACGCCATCGACCTTCATTTTTTCTTTCTGACCTGTTTCTTCAGATATTACTTCGATCCCTTCAACCGTATTCCCGCCGGTGATAGCCTGTACCTTTACGCCGGTATGGACTTCGAGTTTAGGGTTTTTGGCTACTCTATCCTGTAGAATAGCGGTGGCATTCAGTTGAGGCATAGCTTCGATCACTATTACTTTCGAAGCAATTTTTGACAGATACAGGGCTTCGGTGATGCCGGAATCACCTCCTCCGCATACGGCAACCACCTGTCCGGCAAACTGACCGCCGTCACAGAACGCACAGGCAATAACGCCCCTGTCGCGGAATTCTTCCTCGCCCGGAACTCCAAGTTTTTTCGGCACCGAACCTCCGGCGAAAACAATGGCTGATGAGGTGAATGTCGTACCATCGACACAGGTAACCCACTTATTACTCGATGAGACCTGCACCGAGTTCACGGTAGCGCGTTTCATTTCAACTCCGTATTTCCTTGCCTGCTCCATCATCTCCAT
>CAZBQL010000180.1:0-3367 GCA_964493985.1 uncultured Dehalococcoidales bacterium | reverse complement strand
TCTCAGGATGACAGCTTTTCGTCATTCCCCTGGAGAGGGGAATCCATAATCTCCGGCGGAAGCCGGCAGGGTGGATGAAGCACAGTGTATTCCGCCAATGGATCTTTCAAGGAGTAGATTCCCGCCTTCGCGGGAATGAAAAAAGGAGCGCGGGGACAGATGGAGTGCGGGGACAGATGGGGCGCGGGAATGACATACACTCTTTTTGCTATAACCAGGTCCGCCAATGTTAAAAAACTTATTTGATATTGTTTAGAGCTTAGAGATTAGTATATCGAATTTCTACAAATGTTGAGCCATACGTAGTGTCATTACCATACCAAAGTCTCTTCCTACGCCTGTGCTAAAGCTTCGGCGTATCTGGTATCAGGTGAACGATTACCGACACTCCCTACCAATATCAACCGAATTAGAACTTAACCGTACTTTTATACTCATTGACCGGATATATTTAGTCTGATATGCTTGATTCAAAGGGAAGGGAGAGCGATGAAAGCACGGTATATAGTACTCACCTTTATTATCGTAGTAATAGCAGTTGTTGCATTCCTGTTTTTCCGGTCCAGTAATATTTATTCTACCCAGGCGGTTGCCGTAGAAGCGGAAGGTAATATCGGTTTAGCCCCTTTCACCGACCGTGTCGATTTCGGTGATGTACCGCAGGGTGAAAGCGTTACCAAGACCGTCATCCTGGAGAATACCGGAGATAATGACAACACGATCAGGATCTGGATCATGGGTTCGATAAGCCAGATGATCGATGTCGAACCCGGAAAAACGTTTGAACTGAAAGCAAATTCCACACGGGAAATAGATTTCAGGTTTACCATGCCGGCATCAGCGCCGGTCGGGAAAAAATTTACCGGCAGAATTATAATCCTGAAACTCCCCTAGAGAGCAGGAGCATAGTAACCCGCCGGTATATTTATCAAGGAGAATAAAATCCCTTTCGATGGTTACTAATGGTCACTCTCATCCCGGCCTTCTCCCGTCAAGGGAGAAGGGGCTGGCGACTGTAAAATAAATGAAAACAATTTTACTTATTATTACATTTATCGGTCTGGTGGCGCTGGGCATTTTCGGTATTCCGGAGATACTCAAGCAAACGCTCGGGGTGGAACAACCGATGCTGACGGTCGTTTCCAGCTCGATGTGGCCCGAACTCAGCCGCGGTGATATTGTATTTGTGAAGAAAACGACCCCAGAGGAAATTCAGGTAGGTTCCGTCATTGTTTTTCGCCACGAACACGGCCTGACGGTACACCGGGTAGTACAGATAGGCAGTCGGACTATCACTACCAAAGGTGATGCCAATCCTGTTGCAGACAATCCGATCTCATTCGATGATGTTGTCGGACGTATACCGACTATCGGGAGCAAGTTGTTGAGAATACCTTGGATAGGATATTTCTCACTGCTGCCCAACCCGGAAGCTGGTGATCCAAACTCCCAGGCGGCTGAAGAACCAGGTATCTGGGAACAACTGACGAGCACAATTCTCAGTCCCCTGGGCATAGTTATTATAATCGGTGTCCCATTGCTGGTGATTTTTTATAATCCGATTATGAGTTTTTTAAGCGGTTTACTACCAATTTCTGAAAGAAAGCGCCGTCTAAAACTGAGGGCGAAACGACTGGGGAATAGATGGCATGACCGTCACGAAGGACGTACGGTCAGGGTATAGAATTGGTATAAATGTTATGAGGTAACTGCCGGTGAGTTGAAACGTGGAGGTTATGGTATGACGCGAAAAAATATCATTTACGTTGTGGTTGCTCTGCTATTGCTGGTAGCTACAATCATTGTTGGTGTATCGGGCTTCGGAACTCCGAAACAAATCATGAGAGCCGTTCCTTTATTATCTTATGATATTAACGATAGTTTCTCTCACCAGGCGCATGGTTATTTAAATCCGGTGACCGAACCTTCCAGTCTGACATATTTCACCCAGATTCTCAATGCGATGGCAGGCTCTTACAGCTACGAGTTCTCATCGGATGAACCTGTTTCTGATGTCAAAACACAGGTACAGGTCACCGCTATCATAAAACGTGGCGGATTATGGTCAAAGGAAATCGTGATCGTATCACCGCAGACACTCGATAACGGGAAGGTTGGCTTCCCGATCAATTCCGACGAATACGTAGAACTGGCATCAACCATTTCCGAAGAACTGGGATTTGGTGCTGTATCGTCAGTTGACGTAACTTTAAAAGCTTCTACTCTCACGCAGGCAACCATCGATGGGAAGACGATTAATGAAGAGTTAGTCCAGACCTGTGACCTGTCAGTAGGCCCAACTGTTATTGAATGGAAAGGACCGTTCAGCCTGTCCCGTAAAAGTTACCAGGCAGGCACGATTTATACACAGCAAGGCCTGTTTGGATACACCATCGATTATGACGTAAATCTCCTTTTTGGTGCGATAACTCTTGAATCACCCAAACCTGCAGCCAGGGATATACATGACCTGAAGCAGGCTGATAGGTATGGATCAGATATAATTGACAGTATGGATCTTAACTTCGACTACAAATTGCTGTCCGATAAACCTGTATCAGGGGTAACGCATCGAGTGCAGGTGAATACTGTGCTTTCCGATTCAGTGGTCGAAAAGGTATTATATCAGCAAGCCGACGAATATGAATTTACCGAAGACTTCAAGCTGGACATTCCGGTTGATGTAACCCTTCTCTATGATATTATTAGAAAACAGGAAGGCGTTACCGGTAATAATTTTGATGCTACATACGATTTCGATGTAAGGGTGGATGTAAATACTTCAGCCGGTGAACCGGGTGAGATCAACGAGACCATTAATGCTATGTTGCCAATGAGGTTATCTTCACGTGATCTAGCAATAGGAAATGCCGAAAACAACAATAAATCAGGTTCCATAACGACACAAGAAGCATTTAAGAATCAAACACGCGATACTTTATTATTGATTGCTGCCAGTTTATTAGGTTTGACAATTCTTGCCTGGCTTTATGCGGGATGGATGTTATGGGAGCACCGGAGGCGATCACCGTTACTGGCGCTCTGGGAAGCTGCCCAGAACACTGTAGACAGTCATAAGGACATCTTAGTAAATATGACGGCCTTGCCGGCAGTAGCCGAAGGCGAAAGAACTACACCGGTCGACAGTCTGGAGGAACTGGTCAAGCTGTCGGATGCGTTACTCAAGCCGGTGCTTCACCAGGTGGAAGGGGCGAAACACAACTTCTGTGTGATAGACGGTACTGTCAGGTATGAGTACAGTGTCCTCGAACGACCATCCAACAGTACAATTTCCAGGAGATTCAGGGAGAGAAAAGAAAATACCGATAAACCATCTCCTGGAGAGGGTGAAGAATAGATAAGAAAT
>CAZBQL010000179.1:0-3406 GCA_964493985.1 uncultured Dehalococcoidales bacterium | reverse complement strand
ATCCGGACGTACTAATTATCTTCGCCAATACCGATCAGGCGGAAATCATGCTCAGGGCAATGAGCTATAAAACAGGACAGATGTGGTCGAGCCGCTATTCCAGTGCTATCGGGTGCGCCTGGATGTTTGTATATCCATATCTGAGCGGGGAGATTAATTACGGCATCAGTGGGTTGGGCTTCGGCATGAGGAGAAGAAAGCTGTTTCCGGAAAACTATCTGTGGCTTTCCATTCCATTTATTGCTATGCCTTCTTTTTTACAAACGTTAAAGGAAATGCCCTGGGTGCCTGCACCCTATAAACCGGACGGGTTCGAATACGTTGATAAATTGAAAGCTCGATTGGGTCTGGACTGGGGAATTCCTTCTTACTAAAGATATAGACAGAGTATTCATTAAAGATAGTTTCAATATTGGCCGATTAACAAAACATGTCGAAGATGCAGAAAGCGTTTACTGGGCACAATGGGAACCTGTGTAACATGGTCATCGGGTGTACCGCAAATTTACAGTTTAAGAACATTAGCTGAACTGTATACGATGGTGACCGGCATCGAAGTCACTGCAGAGGAGCTGAAGCGGAAAGGTGAAACAATCTGGAATCTGGGAAAACTCCTGAATACAAGAGAAGGCATCGACAGGACTGATTAACTCTCATTAAACTCCGTAAGAAAACAACACTCAAATCACACAATTCATCTTTTTATTGCTATTGAAGAATCAATGTATTAACCAGTATCCCTTGAAATCAGAGTAAGCCGCGAGTGATCTTAAGAGGCGGTTGGATAAAACGTTCTCACTCGACACACAGGGCACCAGGTCGTCTGGCCACCGGTACAAGGTTTTAGATCAATCTTGTGAGGACAGATAGAACTACCATAGCTCAGCCGTTCCAGCAGGTCTTCATTACGAAAGAATGTGAGGGCACCACACGCTGGGCAATGAGCCATATACCCTTTTTCGCCAATGGAGTAGACTTTTGATTGTGCTCCACATTTACATGTGATAGAAAACTCGGTCGGTTTCTTTCCGCTACGTTTGTTTTTTGATTTATCTTTTGCCATTTTCCTACCCCAAAATTAGTTTAAAAGGAAGCATTTCCAGATTCAGGACGTTATAAAGTTCTTCGTCGTAATATATGTAACTGCTACCACAGTGGGGGCACCTGGTTGCCTGTTTATCTGTCCAGAAATGATTAATACCACCAAACGGTTCACAACCCGGGTTATCACATCGTAAAAACAGGATTTGTTTCCAACCTGCCAGGCATTCCATCAATCCTGCTGCGGATTGATACCGAACCCAAAAATGTCTTAGGCGTTGATCCTCATCAATATCTGCCTGTAAATGATTGAGTTTTATTTTCCATTGATAACAGGATTTTTTAAGTTCGTTAACTTCATTTTCTTCCTGAATTTTTTGAGACTTCAGTTGAGTAATGGTCGCGGTTAGATTGTCATTTTGCTCTTAAGCCTTTTTCTCAAGAGATATTATTTGTCGGGTTAGACTACCTTCTTTCTCCAAATTTTCTATAAGTCTTTTTCGAGCATCTTTGTACGGGGCGAATTCTTTTACTAGGTCGAGAATCATTTCAAGGTTGAAACCACACTTCTTTACTGCTGACTTTAAAGAACCAGCAGCATTTATCTCATTTCGGGTAACACCAGTCTTTTGCCTATATTTCTCAAGGTTAGAATCGATACGTTGTTTCTCACTTTCAGCTTTCATAACCAGAGCCGCTAATTCGTCCTTTTCTTCTTTCACTTGACCGGTAACCTCTTCCAACTCTTTTTTAGCAATGGCGATATCGCTCAGGATTTGCTGGTGGACTTTCTGGTCCTGGTTAATTTTTTCTTGAAACGAAGCCTGTTTGGTATTCAATTTCTTATTCTCATTAAGAAGACTTTGAAATCTGTCGATAGTGTCAGCCAAATTGACATTTTCTTCTTCCTGGAGTCGAATGATTCCCCCAGACTGCATCAAGAAATCCTGAAGCTAGCAGGTAATCCTGTGCATCAAGTAAAATCTGAAATCTATCTTCACCGATATCCGGTGCTAACACACGCATCACATATAAAATCTGATCCAGTTCTTCCTGATTAAACTCAAAATTCATGCTTAATCTCCTTTGTCGATAGATTGAAGTATAGCTCTCAGTGCTTCCTCGTTTGTCATACCGGGATTGAGAAAAGGTAATTCCTGGTTGAAGAGAGTTTTAGCTTTGTATTCGCCATAAAGACGTGTCAAACCAGCGATAACAATATCCTTATCCCAGGCTTGCTCAGAGAGTGACAAAGCTTTCTGTTTACCCCCGAACTGAAGCCCGAGTAGGTAACCAGCCACCTGGGGTGCTAGAGAACGCCCCTGACTACCAAAATCCGAAAGCCATGCAACCACCAATTTAGTCCCCAGTGTAAAAGACAGCCTTTTCACAAATTCATCTGGTAATGTCAGAGGTGTATTTAAGCCCGGGACATTCCAGGTTGTATTCAGGCTGTCTTTAGAAACCAAAACGAAATCTTTTACCGAATTATTTAAAATCGCGTGTAGGAAAATAATCAGAAGCATCAATTTGAACGGTTTACCGACAGGTCCAAGTACGACATTATAATAAGAGTACTTATTATCGAAAACCATGACTGCTGCGACCAGATAAGGTTGTAGGTTAAAGGATAACAGTGGAATTGGTAACGAATCATACCGGAGATGGGGTATAGGTATATACCAGGGACCTACATCTGAGTCACGCCACCGGGAATTACGCCCGTAATATCGCTGTACTTCACTCTTAATCGTTTTATCTACTTCAGTTCGTAGCAACGATTCATCGAATGATTTTGTAAAAAGCTTGATTGCTCTTTCACCAAGTACGGTAATAACCCTTCGTGAACACAAGGAGAAAGAAAACGCACAACGGTTATCGTTAGGACTTAAAAAGATAGTAGATAGTGACTTGGTATTCTGTCATTATGATGGAGAACCTTTGTTGCCAAACACGGTGACTCATGCCTGGATAAAACTGATAAGGCGTTGTGGTTTGCATGGCATTCGGTTGCATAATGCCCGGCATACACATGCTTCACTTCTCCTCAAGCAGGGGATTCATCCCAAGGTAGTACAGGAAAGATTAGGTCATGGTTCGATTCAGATAACCCTTGATACCTACAGTCATGTAGCACCAGGACTACAGCAAGCGGCGGCTCAGAAGTTCGATGATATTGTATTACCGAAACAAGAAGGGGTAAGTGAAGAGGTAGGTGAGGAACTATAGTCTAAAATCAATTTGTGCCAAATTTGTGCCATCCATAAAATTACCACGATAAAATAATTCATATCGTGGTATATTTTAGCTTCAAATATTGGAGCGGGAGACGAGGCTCGAACTCGCGACCCTCTGCTTGGGAAGC
>CAZBQL010000178.1:0-3442 GCA_964493985.1 uncultured Dehalococcoidales bacterium | reverse complement strand
AACAGGGCAAGAGGAGCAGCATTCGGACTCTCACGCGGTGGCGGTCAAATTCCCAGGAATGAGAATGTTGAACTGTTCGAGGAGTAACCGGATAACAGAGAGTTCAGGACTATTATGGAAATCTTGGGACTGTAGGTCAAGTGGTGATGGGAGAGCAAAATGGTGGGCGATACTGGATTTGAACCAGTGACCTCTGCGATGTCAACGCAGTGCTCTAACCAACTGAGCTAACCGCCCACGTAGCACGATTATTCTACCAAATGTCCCCAATACAGTCAATCAGACACAGGGTAATTCTTCCTTAACCTTGTCTCTATGAAACTGACCGTAAAAAGCAGCACAGCGGATATACCGAGGCTGATCACGTCGAGATACTTTATGTCAAACAACTTACTTATCAACGCCGCCGCGCCACCTCCGATAATTGCCGCTATCGCCCCGGATGGCGTAACCTTGAGCCTATCCCTGTAAAATCCAGCCAGCACCGGAATTATCACGCCGCCGGTGTACACGGTATAGGCAAAGAGTATCGCGTCCACGATATCCTGAAGATACAGGGCCAGGAGCAGTGACGCAGCCCCCATCACCACGATACTCCATCGGGAGATCGCCAGAAGTCTTCGTTTATCCAGTCCGGGGTTCAGTTTACCGATTATATCTACCGAGAGAATCGTCCCGGCAGTAATAAGCGTTGTATCGGCCGAAGACATAAAGGCGCAGAGTAAAGCCGCCAGGACTATTCCGCCGAGAAGCGGCGGCAGTACTTCCTTTATAACCACCGGAAAAGCCTGTCCCGCGGAAATATCAGGGTACAGGGCGGAAGCTCCCATCCCTATCAATACAATTCCCAGGGCAACCGGTATAATAAGCAGGGCCGTCCAGAATACGGACATCCTGGCTGTCCCGGCATCTTTCGCGCAAAATATTCTCGAATACATGTCCGGTCCCACGACGTAAGCCAGACCCACCACCAGTAAAAACTTTACCAGTTCATAGCCACCGAACTGAGAACTCAACGGAAAAGAAAACTGGTCAGGCCCGAGAGAATCCTTGAGTCCGCCGATCCCACCCACTTGCCCCATTACCATAACAGCACCGATGATAATACCGGCAAATATAATAACCGACTGGATAGAGTCGGTGCGGATAATGGCATGCTGACCGCCGATTATTGTGTAGACTACGAACACAACGGAGAAGACAGCTATCCATATCTGGGTATTGCCGATTCCCAGGGCATCCATTATCGTGCCGGCAGCGATGATTTGAGCGCCGATAACGCCTATCCATGCAATAACTATCAAAATGGATGCTACAAAGCCGGTACGAGCGTTATACTGCGTCTCGACCAGTTCCGGTAATGTATATAGTCCGAGTTCCCTGACCTTCCTGGCAAGAAAGATTCCCAGCACCACCAGCCCGATACTTCCTACCAGCAGCCACCATATACCGGTCAGTCCCTGGACAAAAGCCAGGTTCGACGTCACCATGATTGCCGAACCGCCGATTATCGTAGCCAGCAGGGAGCCGGTTATGAACAGAGTCGAGCCTCTCCTTCCGGCAACGAAGAAATCGTCGGCTTCCTTCGCCCGTCTCCGGCTGAATATGCCGATGGCGATCATTACGGCAAAATAGACGGCTATGATTACTGTATCAAGCATTTATTTTTACTCCTGCCTGAATACCCACGTAAAGAAAACAGCCACCTGGTTCGCGTAAAAACACCAGTGGCTCTCTTTTAAAGTTGCACTATTATTAAATGAATTATCGGGTCGGTCTCTGGTTACCCACAACAGCTATCTCTATGTTTTTCGCGCAGTGAGGGCACGTCAGATTGAGAGTAACGAGTTGACTCATCACGCGTTCAGCAACTGCGGTGACCATGGAATCTATATTATCCAGGCGATTATCCAGCATATCCAGCCGCTGCTGAAGGCGCTGTATCTCCTTCTCCAGCTCGGAGAAATCCGGTTCGTCCAATTAACAATACCTCGTGGATGTAAATCGGTTTCATTATAGGTGAGGGGAAGTGTGATGTCAAAACAACGTTAATAATCAGCAACTCACAGCCCATATTATGGATTTAATCGTATTCCTTCTTTTCCCCAAAGCAGATTACCATCGCTGCTGACTCTCTGAACGCAGGATTCATCCGGGCTGAAGACACCTCCGCTGACTCCCCAACCTATTATCAGGCCGCCCAGCCCGTCAGCAGCAATGGAGTAACCGGAATAATCACCGCCATTGACCTGTACCCCATTCTCCGCCCAAAGTGTTTTCCCATCTCCAGCCAGTTTTTGGACATGCAGGTCTTTCCGAGGTTCCGAAAAGAAATATGAAACAAAGGCTGCCCTACTGTTGTCATTGACAATCATATGGTTTGGATTGATGGCGTCGACGGATACATTGATACCCCCTGGTTGCCACATGATATTGCCACCGGCGCCAATTCTCTGGGCGTACAGGTTGGCCGTGTTACCGGCGGCGTTACGCATGTCCCTCCAAACGATTATCACTCCTCCGGCACCATCACTAACAGGTTTCGGTTCAATGGGATGAGCCCTTCCACCGGCTTTGTTAATCTCCAGCGGTAACCCGTTTTCCCTCCAGAGTGCGTTACCGCCGGCGTCAACTTTCTGGGCCAGTATATCCATCATGTATGCCTCCGGGGAGCCGTCTTCAATTCTCCCTCGGGGTACCTGATGCCAGACAACAATAGCCCCACCGGAACCATCGCCGGTAATTTGCGGAGACTCGGTGAAAGTATCTTCCGGGGCAGTGTAAAGCAGCACACCGTCTCCCCATTCCAGTTCGCCATTAACATTTATCTTCTGGGCATAGATGTGTCCGGTGGAGAACCAGGTAAGGACGGCTCCTCCGGAACCATCGCTGGCAATTTGCAGGATGTTAACGGAACGAGTTAAAACAATCCCTTTTTCACCCCATGGGTAATTACCATTGGCGTCAATCCTGTTTACTACAATATTATCATTAACATTCGTACATTCAAGAATGACTCCGCCAGCACCATCACTCAGTAGCTGGTTAACCGGACCAACATCCCTCTGCCAGAGCCTTTTACCCTCAGAATCCAGTTTGAATACCTGGTATACGGGTGTTCTCTCGCTTCCAACCAGCGCTACCCACCAGGCAATAATGGCTCCTCTGGAATTGTCTGCCACAATCTGGATATTCTGAAAGGCGTAGGACTTGCTGTCAGGGTTGGTGCCGAGTACACTTTCCTCTCCCCACAATACTTCCCCGGCGGGGCTGATTTTTTGAGCGTAAACAGGTCCACCAAGCTTTTCTTCATAGACTGCAATCGCGCCGCCGGTACCATCTCCGGCAACCTTAACTCCATAAAGCGAATCAATATGCCGGGGGCAGCCGGTTAGCAGCGGTAAGAACGAAATAAAAGTAATGATAAAAGAGACTTTAACTA
>CAZBQL010000177.1:0-3490 GCA_964493985.1 uncultured Dehalococcoidales bacterium | reverse complement strand
AATAAATTGATGTTGCCTGTTGATTGTTCGGTAGAGAATGGAATATAATCACGTAGGTTAGCCTGTCCGGTTAGTAATTAACCGAAGGAGAATTCTATGCCATTCAGACTGGGACCATGGGAATTAATTCTTATCCTGGTTGTTATAGTCGCCTGGTTCATTCCCTTATTCCTTTGTATATGGCTTGCCAAAAAGAAGGGTAAAGATACGATTGTATGGGCAATTTTGGGGTTGTTTTTCGGACTTATAGCGTTACTGATACTGGCGATTTTACCCGCTGAAGATCAGAAGGGACATGCTACCACGGATACGGTTGCTACACTTAAAGGACTGGAAGAATTGAGAACCAGCGGTACACTCACCGAAGAAGAATTCCAGGAGCAGAAGAAGAAACTACTATCCGAGTAAATATCGTTCCTAGCTCTGAATGGGTACATAACACCAGTTTAATTTATGTTTAACACACTTAGAATTTTAGATACTCTTTCGTTGCCAATTTCATCCAATATTTGCTCGTTCTCATACCAGTTTTCCTTGCCATCTTGAAGTCCTGACAGATACGTGTACTTTATTAACTCTTTTAAAGATTCCTGTAACTTCGATAAAGCTTGACCCTGTTTATCTTCAACCATACTCGCCATATTTTCATACCTCTTTTTCATTTGGTTAAGTTATATCATAGTTGGTCAATACTGGTACTTAAATACCGAAATCATTGGTTTACAGTACTATTAAGTACCGATTTGGTAGAGAGTAGAACAACCAGGTATCGTATCTCGGAAATACCTTGAATAATCTGCTCGTGGAACATACAGGCGTCCTGACAGGTGTAAATGATAAATCTACTACTGAATTATGTAAAATATAATTTGAACAATATAACTGCTTAGAGTGGTAAATTGGCAGGCTTCAACGCGTTCCTGGACGGGACTGAGTCATGAACAGGATGATGGTATATAAAACCTGGAAGGTAAAGTTATGGATGTCTGATTGATTAGTGAGAGGATAAATAACATTAATGATGTCAAGACTGCCCGGGGAGCGGGTATTGGGACTTGAGAGGTAATCGGCTTCGTGCCGGTGTATTAAGTAACGATGAGGGAATAACCGCCTTTCTTAAGGAACTTGTGTCGGCTTATCTATTTTTGACCAGTTGAGGTTATGCGGTTTAAATTGAACATATAGTCCTGAATCTAATACCGCAAAGTAGCTGGTTATAATATCTCTGCTGTTCTTTGCGATATCCACTATTTCTCCCTTGAGGTACTCTCCGTTAATATCTTCACCTTTATAAATTACCCTATCCCCAATATTATAAGCCATCTCATCGAGTTCCTTTCGAATATGGCGTTCACCATATTAATACAACAAAAACCAATAGGTGTAAATATACAGCCGGTATTTAATCTGAAGACCAATCCAAGCATTACACGTTTACAATGAATACACATCTACATGGCAGGAGCAATAATAAAAGACAGTTTTTCTTAAGATACAAGCGCCGGTTCTTCCAACTTACTCCATTTAAGGTTGTGTGTGGTAAATTGAACATATATTCCTGAATCCAGTGTCACAAAGTAGTTGGTTATTCTTTTTCCAGTGCTTCTCCAGATATCAACTATCTCTCCTTTGATGCACCCCCCATCTTCATCTTTCTCCTCATATATAACATGGTCTCCAATTCTAAAAGCCATCTCTTTAAATACCTCCCGGAAATTATATTACTGCGGCAAAACGGCTCACAGAGCAACAGGAAGATCGGTAAGTCCTATTCCAACCGTCTCGTTTTCATTCTGTTTTGTAAGAACGGTATACATCACGGAAATCAATTGTCCGGATAACATCATTTTTCTGTCATCAAGAAAATTGTTAACTTTGGTGGAAAGACTGGTCAATTCATAACGAAGATGGTCTTCATTCATCGTTAACAACATCATCAAATCCCGGATTTTCTCAGTACTTTCCAAATTTTCTATACCACCATACTCATTTCTATTGCTACAATATACACGTGAGATATTAAAAACACCTTACAAACGACAATAGTACATTAAATAATTATTACAAAAGACTTACAAAATGATACAAACGCTCTCCCCGGTTCTCCCTTTTACCTCTATACCGGATAAAAATAATATTGTATTTTAAAAAGGTGAAACACGCCTGCTCAGGGAAGCGACCATGTCGTAATAAACAATACTGTTTTAATAAAAGACAAGCAGTATGGATTCAAATTGAGATAATCCACTAGATGCATATTTCTACTTGATATGCTTTAATTGAGTGTTGTATTTTACTATATAAGTAATGACATACAGGAGAACCGAAAAATGGAGCATGCAGCGTTATCTTGTATTCAGTGTGGTCATGTCTGGCACCCGCTTTATCCCCACAGGAAACCAAGAATCTGTCCGAAATGTAAATCTCAGAACTGGGAAAAGCCTAAAGAAACACCAACCGCACCCGTTGTAGAAATCCTGGATCCACCAACAACCGTACCCGATGAGCCGGGAATATCTAACGATGAATTAATCGAAGAGATAAAGGATTTAAGGAAACAGATCGAACTGTTAAAAGAGAAAATGGAAAAGATTGAGAAACGATGCAATTCTGCGTTATGTTTAAGGACGCTTTAGTCGGTGAGTAAGTTGTATTCGTGTAAATTGGTGAATGATATTTTCTGTGATAGAATAACGCTATGGAATTTCCAAAGCGTTCATGTATAAATTGCGCCCATATCTGCATGTTAAGGGGAACTCTTACCATGTCGGAACGAACGGAGATTTTTCAGAAAGAACCGATTGGGATTGCCAGACTGATTTATCTTAAGTGCGCTAAAGATAAATTCTCACCGTCTTCTTTTTCCCATGACAGTTATGATGAAATCTATGATCGAATCACCAGGTCTACAAGATGTTTAAGGTTTTTAAAATACGGAATATCCAGGAAAATCTTTTTACCGAACATTATAAGGAGAAAGGGATAAATCCGGAATAACAACGTGAGTTTCAGATCTGGTGCCGAGGGAGAGATTTGAACTCTCACGGGCTTTCGCCCACTACCCCCTCAAGATAGCGTGTCTACCGATTCCACCACCCCGGCATTCTGGCAGGAGTGGAAGGATTCGAACCCTCGACCGGCGGTTTTGGAGACCGCTGCTCTACCAGACTGAGCTACACTCCTATCATTCGCAGGATTTCAGGTTTTGACGTTCGTCTGCCGTTCAAAGTTCCCCTACACCAGCAGCGTCCTCAAGCCCTCCCGCACACCGGATATTATATGAGAATACTACTCGATTGTAAAGTCTGTTGAGATATTTATACGCTCGAACAATCAGCCTATGTTATAGTGAATGGATATCGCTCGAGTTCGTTGAACAGGCACAAACGAAGGATTATCTTAGAACACGGGATTTATTGATCTAAGAGTCGAACCATTGAGAATAACTCTGACTGACGCAATAGTCTCCCGATACTATCTGCACAATTAG
>CAZBQL010000176.1:0-3578 GCA_964493985.1 uncultured Dehalococcoidales bacterium | reverse complement strand
TCAGCTTAATTAACAACCATACCCCTCCCGTGTCCGGAGCCCTGGGGGTAATCGGGCTAAGCGGCAAGGCTAGCCTCTTTTTGATATTTTGGTCGTTTCCTAATTTTTTTTTCGTTGTTAAATCAGTTAGCCAATCAAGTAGCATATCATAGTGTCCTAGCTTCTCCAATATTAATTTACGCTAAGAGGTTAGATAAGCGTTTCGAAAAAGGTGATTTAAGTGTTTGTAGAGTATTTATCCGTATTTCGATTAGATAGTAACACTCAGTGAATATAAAAGATACGTCCATAAGAGATAAAATCATAATCGACAAATATTGATTTGACATTATACTTTTAGAAAACTAAATTATCTTAAACAACCTATTGGAGGTTTTAAGTTGAAAGTAAAATGCAAGAACTGTGACCGTGAGTTCAGCGACCAGCCCAACGAATATCCAGGCAAGGTGTATATTCATAAAGATGAAGTCGTTTGCGAGGATTGCCTTATAAATATGGGTGCTTTGCCCCCTCACGAAGCGTCCGAACATACTCGCCTGCTTACTGATGTTGAATTGTTCACAGACAGGTTAATATAGCTCTTTAAAGTAAAATATATCGTATTTTTTTGTTCTTTGATATTTGGTAAATCGTAGAAAGGCAAGAAAAATCTCAGGTGTAGATCGTGCCTAGCTAGGTTGACTTGCAGCCGTCGCTGGAGAGAGCTTTGAGAAGGAAAGCTATTCTTAAAGTGTAATACCAGTCAAGACTCGACACTTTTTTAATTAGTATTAAATTTCAACAACCGAGGGAGATATTTAATGGCAACAGAAAAATCGAGAGAAGAAATACTGGTCGATGACCTAAAATTAAGGGAAGAGATCGAGAAGAAACACGGCAAATCGGTGGAGGAGCTTTACCAGGAAAGGGAAAAGAGGCTGTATGATGCCATTACACTCAAGGTACCAGACAGAGTGCCTGTTCTTTTTGGCGGGACCTACCCGGCGTGCAAATACGCTGGGATACCTTTCTCAAGCGCCTATTATGATGCTCCAGCCTTGAAAAGCGCTTTTAAGAGAATGCTTGTTACTTTTGAGCCTGACGCATATGGAACCATCACGGCTGGGGCTGGTACAGCCCTTGATATTCTTGATTCAAATTTTAACTGGCATCCCGGGGGCAAACTGCCACCTGATGTTCCCCACCAGATAAATGAGCAGGAGTTTATGAAAGAGGATGAGTATGACCTCTTTCTCTTTGACCCATCCGACTACATAATCCGCTACTGGCTACCGCGAGTGTATAACTCGATGAAGCCGCTGGCTAAGCTCCCTCCACTTATGGGCTTAGGTACCTTTGCGGCGTCTGTTGTTACACTCTTTGATTCACCGGAATTCGAGCAGTTTGCCAGGGCAATGAAAAAAGCCGGTGAAGAACAGAAGAAATGGAACGAGGCTGTTGGTGACTTCAATAAAGAGATGGCATCTCTCGGTTTTCCCCAGGATCCATTCTGGCAGCGACAGGGTGGTGTTCAGCCACCTTTCTCTGGCTTTTCTAACAGTTTCCGGGGCTTCAGGGGTGTAGTTTTAGACATGTTTCGCCAGCCGGACAAATTGAAAGCGGCTCTTGAGAAGTTTCTGGAATTTCGGATTGCCCAGGCGAAACCGGCAGTCCACCAGGATGATAAGCCGGCAATAGGTGGATCCGGAGAAGCTCATAGAGTCTCCGACGACTTTTTATCAAAGAAACAGTTTGAGGAGTTTGTCTGGCCAAACTGGAAGCGAGCAATTCAAACAACGTTCGACCTTGGATACGATGTTATCGCCGTGCTCATGGAGGGAAGGCGGGACAACCAGCTGGAGTACCTCTCCGAATTTTCAAAGGGTACTTTCTATCTCCGTGTTCAAGACACAGACATGATTCGAGCCAAGGAAATTATTGGTGACCGTGCCTGCCTGGCTGGTAATGTGCCTGTTTCATTGCTTTGCGCCGGTTCTCCCACAGAGGTAGAAGAATACTGTAAGAAGCTGATACAAGGCTGTGGGAAGAACGGTGGTTTTATCCTGACCTCTTCAACGACTGGCTACGGGGAAACTAAGCCACAAAACGTAAAAGCGATGATAGATTCGGTTGAGAAATACGGTCGATACTAGGTGATTCTTTAGCGTATCGATAAAAACCTGACTATCTGTAGATACCTGGAGAGAGCTTTTAGACTCAAGGCTATATTGAAGTTTCAGTTGTTTGAAAGAGATCGAAAAACGAGGTTTATAACATATGGCAAGCGATAAAGATATATGGTTACAGTTAACTTCAGAGGAGTCGTTAGAACCTGACCCTCCGATATGTGATCCGCACCATCATCTCTGGGATCGTCCCGATTCACCAGACAGCCCAGGATCACGCTATTTACTTAATGATCTGGTGCAGGACATTGGCGGCGGTCACAACATAATTAAGACAGTGTTTATCGATTGCAGGGCAATGTACAGAGCGGATGGACCTCCCGAGATGAAACCAATAGGTGAAACTGAATTTGTACAGGGTATTGCCGCCCAGAGTGCCAGCGGACAATATGGAACAATGAGGGTGGCTACAGGTATAGTAAGCCATGCGGACTTAAGGTTAGGCACTAAGGTATCTTAAGTTCTTGAAGCCCATATTACTGCCAGCCCCAATCGGTTCCGCTGCGTTCGACATTCGAGTGTTTGGGATGAAAACATTCAGCGGAACTACATGAATTCTCCTAGAGGGTTATTACTGGACCCTAAATTTCGTGAAGGTTTTGGATGTCTGGAAAAATATGGACTTAGTTTTGATGCTTGGCTCTATTTGCACCAACTGCCCGAATTAACTGACTTGGCACAATCCTTCCCAGAAACAACGATTATCCTTGACCACATAGGAGGACCACTGGGGATCGGCCCATACGCCGGTCAGCGTAGTGAAGTTTTTCGACAATGGAAAAAAGAAATAGCTACTCTATCGACCTGCAACAACGTATACGTGAAACTTGGTGGTCTGGGCATGCCAATAATAGGCTTTGGGTGGAGTGAGTTGGAAGTTCCCCCAGATTCTGTCGAACTAGCTGAGGCTATGTCACCCTGCTTCAGCTGGTGCATTGAGAAGTTTGGAGTCAATCGTTGCATGTTCGAAAGTAATTTCCCGGTAGACAAGGTTTCCTACTCATACACTGTGTTGTGGAATGCCTTCAAGCGAGTCTCTCATGATTTCTCTCCCGGCGAAAAAGCTGCCCTGTTCTACGATACTGCATGCAAAGCGTATCGATTAACTGATGATTGATGAGAATATAGGGATATACTGAAGACTGAGTAGTTTCTAGACTCCTTTCGTGTCACAAATTGCTTTTTCGTGACATTAAGTGGGAAGCACGTTATTTCTTCGAAAGCAATCAAACAAGCTTATGTCGGTTGGTGAATGTATTCTCTTTACTCCCAGTAAAAAAGGTTCCTTGACTGATTTGTTTAGACTACATGGATTATACCGAGTACCTTCATCTATTTCCAATCATTGATTCTTTAAGATCTTGGTCCACCCAGAAATACCTGGCAAAGTGTGGATTTTCTCCGTAGTTGTTC
>CAZBQL010000175.1:0-3650 GCA_964493985.1 uncultured Dehalococcoidales bacterium | reverse complement strand
AGCCCGAGAGGGGATTCGAACCCGCTAACCTACCGATTACAAGTCGGTTGCGCTGCCATTGCGCCACTCGGGCATATTTTACCATATTTTGTTGTTAAATGGTGAAAATCCGCAAAAATTAAGTTCATGAATGCCGGAATAGACAATCCTGAACCGCTCCGCCAGCCAACATCACCCTGAAATCACACGGAAGTGCAATAACAGTGTATTATAGATACTATTTACATAAAAAGTCAATACTGGTGAGGTAGGCTGTTGAGGTAGGCTTGATGAAGGTGGTAGTTATTTAAGCTAGATATACCCATTTGTGAAGTCATCGTGTGAAAGTGAAGATCCCTAAGTGATGTATGAAACATCGAGTCTGATCAGAAATTTTCATTAGCTACGTTTTTTACGCTGACTTAATTTTTGAGTAAGTTTGTTAATATCAGCAGTGTTTTCCTTTATTAATTTATTATGCTCAAATGCCGCAAGTTTTTCGTCCAGAATTAGTTTAATGCCTAATTTTACGACGGAATAAAACTCAAGACATTCGTCTTCGCTTAGCTCGTGTAGCCCTATGCTTAGAATCGAGTATAACTTTTTATGTTCTACAAGATAGTCAGGTAAACAATCTTTTAGTAAATCTATTTTTACCTCCATATGTTTGGCATCTTTGTAAAGAACTTCATCCCATTTTTTGTTATTTATTGCTTCTTGATGTGCGTCCTCGATTAGGTATTCAAATATGCGTCTTAGGTATACAAACGATCCGATACCCACACCGTTTGCCGCTAATCCAATCGCACGATTGAATTCTTTGTACTGTTCTGAGCTCAGAAGTTTTCGATATTTCTCTATTTCGTGTTTCGTCATATCAGCTAATGATGGATATTGACCTATTTTTCTGATGTAACCGTCGTGTATTAGAAAGATTATCGTTAACTTGTGTGTTTCCCCTTGCTTCGAACATCTAAACACATGCTTGAAGACATCGTTATTTTTTTCTCTTAACGGGACATAAGGGTCAGCTCTCCCAGGAGCTGATGTTGGGGTAACACGAGCCGGCTTGTTTGTGAAAACACGTTCTTTCTTACAGTTGATGCAATAACAATCGAGATTTCCGCTAAATTTGACTATCTCATTTTCAATATCTCGGTCATTCTTTTCATCTATTGGATATTCTTTATAGAGCGGAATATCCACACAAAAATCTTGCATTGTCGGGAAGTTGTTCTTATCTTTGTCTGCAGACATAATTGCCTTTCACCACCAGATGTATTATATCATATGTGTAGGTTGGAAACTATTCTACGTGACAGCCGCGTTTAAAATCGTCATATATTCCGACTTGACTCGCCTCAATTAAAAATCGCGTTTTTCTCTATGCTATTGATTCACTATTATGCTTATACAAACTATTCAGCAGGTATCAAATTTAATATTGCTAAACCATCTCAAATATGACATTATTATGTACTATTTATACAGTAACTATATATTGACTCCTGAGGTGGTGAGTGATGAAGATTAACAGGCTGCTGGAAATATCGTTGGTGTTACTCAATAAAGGTACCGTTACGGCAAAGGAACTGGCGGAAAGGTTCGGAGTGTCCACCAGGACTATCTATAGAGATGTGGATATTCTTTCTACCGCCGGTATTCCGGTCTATACCAACAAGGGTAACGGCGGAGGTATATCCATCCTGGACAATTACTCCATCAACAAGACTATGCTAAATGAAGGGGAACGCGATAGCCTTCTACTGGCGCTAAAAACCCTGCAGGCCACGAAATATCCGGAGATCGATAAAATACTGGAAAAGATCGGCGCTGTATTTAAGAATTCTTCCGCTGCCGACTGGGTGGATGTGAATTTTTCACCGTGGGGTTCAGGCCCTAACGCGGAGAATAAACTGCTGAATATCAAAATGGCGATCCTGGGCTGTCATGTTATTACCTTCGATTATGTAAACGCGAACGGGATAAAGAGCCAGAGGACCGCTGAGCCTCTGCAGCTTCGATATAACGGTCAGGCCTGGTATATGAGCGCCTATTGCCGGACACGACAGCAGGTCCGGACTTTCCGGCTGTCAAGGATAAAGAACCTTGTAGTAACTGATAAGGCTTTTACAAGGAGACCGGTCGAAAACGCCGTTGAAGAAGAACCGGAACCGTTACCTCAAAGAGATGTGACTCTGAAGCTGAGATTCCAGCCGGAACACCTGTACAGGGTATTCGACGATTATGACGAGGAGAGAATTACCCGAAATCCGGATGGTTCATATGACGTGATGGTGACCTTCCCCGAGGATGAATGGGTGTACGGGTATATACTATCTTTTGGCAATTATGTCGAAGTACTTGAGCCACAACATATTCGAAATATCATTACAGATAGAATGAAAAAAACTCTGGCAATATACGAAAGTTCGTTCTAATATGACATGCTATTGTCAGGTTACATGTGAGATATTTGATATACCAAAATAAGGAGGTAATCATGACTGAAGTAAAGTACGTGGAAAAAGGTGAACCGGGAAAGACCTGCGCCGACTGTAAAAACTACCAGGACAGTAATGGTGTAACCGGGAATTGCTATGGTCACGAAGTGCTGGCTGCCGGAAGCTGCAACCTGTTTGAAAAGAAGTAACCATGTTTAGTGGAGAAAAGAGATGGAACCGAAAATATATGAAAAAGAAGCAATGATAATAGCCGGTGTTTCCGGGAGTGGTGATGAGACCGGAAAAGTTTGGGAAGACTACATGAAACTTGAGAAACTCAATCCGCTGAAAAATACTGTTGAAGAAGCGGGATACGAGGTAAGGATGTATCCGGGTGGTGTTGGACCGGGCAACGTACACATCGGGATGAACGTGAAAGATACAAATGTACCGCCGGAGTATAAATGTCTTTCCTTGCCGGCTTCTCTCTACGCTGAGTTTTTGATTTATCCTGCTAAAGGTTACGGAAGCAGCAATGAAGAGATGGAAACCTGGCTTTCCGATAATACCGATAAATATACGCAGAGATACCTGGATGGTAAATCATACGGCATCGAAGTGTATGATGAACGGTTTAAAGGAAACGAAGACCCGGAATCAGTGGTTGTAATGCTTATCCCTGTAGAGGTGGTTTAAAAAATAACAATCGTTTATGGTTGAGCGATTAGAAAATATATTGGAAATACCGGGCGATTTTGCTTGACAAAATCGCCCGGTATTGATATATTGAATCTGCGTACACGATACGCATTTATTTTTGTGTGCGCTATGTACCTTAACAATTGGATAGTGAGAGGAAGGTTCAAAACAAGCGAAGTCAAAGTTAATTTTTCGGAGAGTTTGATCCTGGCTCAGGATAAACGCTGGCGGCGTGCCTTACGCATGCAAGTCGAACGGAGCTGATTTATCAGTTTAGTGGCAAACGGGTGAGTAACACGTAAGTAACCTGCCTTTAAGTAGGGGATAACTCCGGGAAACCGGGGCTAATACCGTATGTGATAGTAGAGGTAACGCACTACTATTAAAGCCTTCGGGCGCTTAGAGAGGGGCTTGCGTCCGATTAGCTAGTTGGTGGGGTAAAGGTTCACCAAGGCTGTGATCGGTAGCTGGTCTGAGAGGACGGTCAGCCACACTGGGACTGAGACACGGCCCAGACTCCTACGGGAG
>CAZBQL010000174.1:0-3740 GCA_964493985.1 uncultured Dehalococcoidales bacterium | reverse complement strand
ACGATTTCTCCTTCACTGTCTTCGGCTTCGACTCCGATAATCTGACCGTCTTCCTTTATAAGCTTTTTGGCCGGTGTCTTTAGTAGTATTTGAATACCGAGTTCTCTGGCTTTTTCTTCGAGTTTACGCATCATATTCGCGGCTCCACCAAGACCTGGCTGAGGTGGATCCGGTTTGACGATATGTGCCGTATAGTACCCGCCCGGACCGTGAGACGTTAAATCAGTAAATTCAACTCCCATGTCCTCAAACCATTCCATAGTTTCCGTAGACATGTCTATCAGTGTTTTTATCAATCGAGCGTCAACCGACCACTGCATAAAATCCATATAAGCACGGAACGCTTCTTCTTTGGTAAGTGAGTATTGCTTGATACGCTGGAGTTTGCTTTCAACGCAGAACAATTGATTCGCCCTGAGAGCCGTACCGCCGGTGTGATTGGTTTTTTCAAGAGCGATAACACTCGCTCCGCCTTCAGCGGCAGTCACGGCTGCCGCCAGTCCGGCTGTTCCGGCAGAGAGTACCGCTATATCCGATTGATATTGTTTCATTTCGATTCCCCTTTACTCTCAGGTTTCAGGTACTTACCCCAGGCGTTATATTCCTTTATTTTCTCCTGAGTTTCCGGCATCTCAAGTTGAGGTCCTTCCTCGGTTCGATGCCTTGCAATCCACTCCATGTGGTGTTTCTGTTTCGGAGCCGAAAACCGGGGTTCTTGAATATCATCTTCATTCCAGATCACCTTGTATTTTCCTCCCTCATAATATACCTGACCGTGTACCTGGCAGGTTGGGCACATTATATCGGGAAGTCCTTTTTCAAGGTAGAACACGTTGCAATGGCAGACCGGACATGAAATGGGAGAATCATTTCCCACATATTTCACTTCTTCGAAAGGCAGAGCCATTGCTTTGACAAGGTTGTGTCCGAGCTGACGGCTTCTCTCTATCGCCCACTCATTATCAGGAGTCAGGGCAGCGCCTTTATCAGCACAATGGTCTATCTGGACCTGGTCGACAATGGTTGAAAAGTGCTGTATTAACAGGTGGATGGTAGGCAGACCAAGACTCGTCCAGCCGTCATATCCTGAACCGCCGACCGATATGGCAGCACATAGCTTTCTCCTTTCGTGTACAATTGGATTCCGCATGAAGAAGTGATTGATTTTCTCGCTCGCACAGATCAGTGAACCCGGTGCCCTGAGATGGTACACCGGAGCAGCGACGATCAGGGCAGATTCGCCAAGCATGATGTTTTCAAAAAGCCAGTCGGTATCATCGTGAGGACATGTCTGGTTAGTAAAACAGGCGCCGCAACTGGTGCAGGGAAGTATCTTCATGTCCATAGCCCGGATGATTTCCGACTCAACTCCGTCCTCTTTAGCAGCCATCAGCGCCGCTTTTAAAAACGCCTCACAATTACTGTTTTTCCTTCCGAAAGACAAACCGATGATCTTAGCCATTACACTCCTCCTTACTCTGTTATCATACGTATCCTTGGTTAGCTTTTTTGCTATATTTATCTCACAATATTAAGGTAATTCCACACCCTGCGCAATAAGTCTCTTTTGCAATGCTGTAATATCAATATCCCGTGGTTGCACCTTACTCCGGACAGCAAGAGCGGCAGCTGTCCCGGCGGCCTGACCCATCTGGATGCAGTGTGATATAACGTTGAACATCGAATTGGCAGCCTGATCAGACGAGAAACATCGACCGGCGGCAAGAAGACCTTCCAGTTTCGCTGGAAGCAGACAGCGGTAAGGCATTTCTACATTTTCGGGCGGTCTGTCTGCAGGCCAGCCGAGAGGTACGCCTCGCGGGAAAATCAATACAGTGTCATCGAATTTTTTACCTGTCTTTGCTTCTTCACCTGTTAGTACGTGTGCACCAACGAGGCGGCGGCTTCCCCGCGTACCAATCTGCGAGGCACTATCGTATAAATAGCTATTCTCAAAACCGGGAACGATCTTTTTATAAAAAGAATGTAACGGTATCATTATTTTACGAACATTAACCTCGACCCAGTTCAGGTCTTCTACTTTAAGACAGTTCTTACCACGGATAAAGTTATTAACCCAGAAGACATCCTGGCGCTGGCCGGGTATTGGTGCTATGTGAAATCCTGCCAGTTTAAAGCCTTCCTCTCGCATTTTTACCCACTCCTGGGGCTGCGCCTTACGAAATTCGGCAAATTTGTCAAAATTGATTCCTCCAATACGGAAAACCATGGCCATCTCAGACGTACGATATCCCTTATCCAGCGAAGCATCGAATTCCGCACCGGCGGAAGCATAGACATCGCCATCCCCCGTGGCATCAATGATGACCTTACCCATGACAGCTTGACGTCCGGACTTACTTTCGAAGATAACACCTTTTACCGTATTGTGATCCACAACTGCCGCTGAACTCCAGGAATGAAGAAGCAGTCGTACTTCGGCTTCAAAGGTCATATCGTTCAAAATACATTTAAGTAACTCGGGATCGACCATTTTGGTATGGCCCCACTCCGGCTCACTGGTCCTGGAAAGGTCATGAACGCCGTTGACTTTATTCAACCTGTCCATCCATTCCTGGCCCTGGCCCGCAGACGGATTAAACATCAGTACCAGACCACCCGTAGCCATACCTCCAAGGTGACCGTATCTATCCATTAATATGGTGTCAGCACCTTCGCGGGCTGCCGCAATAGCTGCGGTAGTACCCGCCGGGCCGGCTCCTACCACCACAACGTCCGCTTCGGTAAGAATATTCGTTTCCCGAGGGCTTTCGTGAACCGTTTTTGTAGTAACCATATGAGATTCCTCTCTTTCTCCTTATACTATCTTCAGAACCAATATTATTTACCCTCAAGTTGGCTGGTCCCGGCATCAACCTTGTATTCCCGTGAAGAGAAGGTTTTCTGTTATACTAGCTATACACCTTTATATTCCGGTCTTCGCTTTTCCAGAAAAGCTGTCCGACCTTCGGCATAGTCCTTTGTACTCATAGTTTTCTTTGATAACTCGCTTTCCAGTTTAAGACCTTCGACAAGAGGAATATCATGACCCCGGTACACAGCTTCCTTAGCCGCCTGTATTGCCAGCGGAGCCGAATTGCATAACTGAACCGCCAGTTCCTTTGCTATCTTCATGAGGTCCTTCTGTGGAACAACTTTACTTACCAGGTTCAAATTGTATGCCTCATTCGAATCGATACGCTTACCGGTTAATATCATTTCTACGGCTTTACCAAAAGGTATAAGACGCGCCAGTCTCTGTGTGCCACCCCAGCCTGGAATCAGTCCCAGGGTAACTTCAGGGAGACCGAACACTGCATTTTCAGATGCTATTCTAATGTCGCAGGCAAGAGCTAGTTCAAGACCTCCCCCTAAAGCGTACCCGTTGACAGCAGCAATGAGAGGTTTCCATATCTCTAATCCGCGCACCAACGTGTTTTCAGGACGCGCGCCAGGATTGCCGAGACCATCCGGTTGTGTTTCTTTTACATCCATTCCGGTACAGAACGCCTTTTCACCGGCACCGGTTATAATGCACGACCGTAGTTTCATATCATCCCGGTATTTTACCAAATGATTGCTTATTTCGATAAGATTCTCAGCACTGAGCGCATTAAGGACTTCCGGGCGATTGATGGTAATGATAGCTATTCTGTCTTCTGTACGATACTCAATTGGCATTATTAGACTCCTCTTGATGGAGTACCAGAGTTATTTTTGTTTGTTAGGGTAAGACTAGT
>CAZBQL010000173.1:0-3776 GCA_964493985.1 uncultured Dehalococcoidales bacterium | reverse complement strand
TCGGGTATAAAGTAATCCTGGAGAATGTCCAGCCCGCATTTTCATAGTAATGACATTCCATTCGATATTGCCATTCTAACCTGCTATAATCGTTATGCATGATTTTTTATAGGAGGAAGGGAATATGGCATTCAATATTAATCACATGACTCCTGTTCTTTTCGGTGAGGGAACTTCTCTTCAGACCGGTGAAAGGCTGAAGGCACTGGGCTGCAAGAAAGTACTGGCTGTCTATGATAAGGGAGTCAAACAAGCAGGCATCACGGACAAGATCATCGAAAGTATCAAGGAACAGGGTATTGAGGTAGCAGTTTTCGATGGCGTGAAGGCAGACCCGCCGGATACGATGATCGATGAAGGTGCAGAGGTCGGAAGAAAAGCCGGAGTGGATGGAGTAGTCGGAATCGGCGGCGGGAGCACGATGGACACTGCCAAGACAATAAACCTGTTGCTGAACAATCCCGGTAAGGTGAAGGACTACATGGGCACCGGCAAAGAGTTAAAGCCGGGGAAAAACCTTATTCTGCTACCGACTACCGCGGGCACGGGCAGCGAGGTAACGATGTTCGCCGTTATCACCGATACGGCCGATGAGAACAAGAAAAAAGGTATGGCAGGTCCGCTGGTCAGGGCTAACCTGGCGATAGTGGACCCCACGCTCACTGTGGGAATGCCGCCCTCGATCACAGCGGATACGGGGATGGATGCCTATGCACATGCCGTCGAAGCTATCATGGGCAACAACAGGAATCCGATGTCTGACCTTCTCGGTGAACAGGCGATATCGCTGGTAATGAAATACCTGCCGAAGGCGGTAAAGAACGGCAAAGACATGGAATCGAGAACGGAGATGAGTTACGCGGCTATGCTGGCTGGATATTCCTTCAATGATTCTCTGACTCACATGGGACATTCACTGGGACACACTCTCGGTTCGATTTTCCACATTCCTCACGGAAATGCCTGCGGCGTCGCCATGCCGGAGATCATCGAATACCTTGCCGAGGATGTACCCGGACCGATACGGCTTATCGGGAAGGCAATGGGTCTCAAGATCAAAGCTACCGCTTCTCCGAAAGAAGCGGCCGCACAGGTTGCCGAAGCCCTGGCAGCATTCAATAAGGAGATCGGACAGAAAACATTGAAAGAGCTGGGTGTCAAGGAATCGGACCTGAAAAAAGTTGCCCAGGCGGCCTTTGACCAGGGTATGTGGCGACTAAGCCCGCGAGAGACATCGGCTGAAGATATGCTGGGTATTCTCCAGAAAGCCTACGACAGGTAAGTCCGGATGGAGAGGTTATAAAATATAAGTGGCATCCGCCGTCGCGGAGTCGATAAAGTGTCATCTTGAGGACGACGAAGTAGGACGAAGGATCTCCTTTCCTATTGGAACACTATCAACACACAGACATGAACAGGGGTCATGCAACACTGAGACGGGATTCTTCGCTGCGCTCAGAATGACGTGGCGCTCGAGACGGGATTTTTCGGTCGCTTCGCCTTCTCAGAATGACGCTTTGTTTTCGAAGGAATCACAAGCAGTGATACAAAAAGACGAGCCGCTGTTTAATACCGGTGCGGAGATCTATGACAGTTTTACATTTCTGCGTTGCCCGGCTGAATTGACCGCTGAGAAAGCGCGGCTGTCACCGGGGCAGAGAGTCCTGGATATTGGATGCGGTACAGGCTGGGCAACGATGACGGCGGCCCGGCTGGTCGGTGAAAACGGGCACGTTACCGGCATTGATATCGCTGACAAACTGCTGAACGTCGCCCGGCAGAAAGCAGGGCTCAGTGGATTGACGAATATTGAGTACCTTCCCGGAGATGCCCACAACTTAGCATTTGAAGATAATTCTTTCGACGCTGTCCTTTGTGCTTCATCACTTTTCCTTTTCACTGATATTTACAGGGCTTTGAATGAAAACCATCGTGTACTGAAAACCGGCGGGATTATGTGTTTTTCAACTTTTAGCGAAGGAGTTTTTCATCCCGTAATGGGACTGATAAATGACCGGATGAGAAAACACGGAAAGAATACGCTTCAGCGAACTGCTATATCGGTGACTGATTCCCCTGAAAAATGCAGGAGTATCTTTATCGATGCAGGTCTGGGAAATGTTGAGATAACGGAAGAAAACTGTATTGTCCTTTTTCCTGACAAGAAAGAATGCTGGCGGCAGATATCAGGTTCACTCATCGTGAGACCGGGATTGAGCGGCCTGGCTCCTGATGACTACAGGACACTCAAAGACGAAGTCCTCCTGGAACTTGAACAACGTAGTACCTCGCAAGGCATTTCAGTTGATGTCCCGGTCATATTCTGTACAGTCAGAAAACTTTAACTTCACATACAAATATCCCTAGAATAGACCAGAATCGGATTATTTATATCTCAACGTCCGGAAATACGGAGGAGGATCGGATCATGGACAACGAACAAAAAACATTTACACCGGCCGAGAAAAGAGAAAAACGTTTTGAAGCCTGGTTGACAACACCGGATATCGAATTCGACAGCCCTGAAGCCGAAAAAGCCTATCATGAAAGACTCAAGAGGATAACGGACGCTTACAGGATGAAAATTCCCGACAGGGTGCCCGTTTCGTTGCCTATCGGTAATTTCCCCGCATATTATGCCGGAGTGAGCCTTAAGTCAATTATGTATGACTACGAAGAATTATACAGAGTATGGGACAAATACCTTCGGGATTTCGAAATGGATTCATATACAGCTCCGGCGATGGTCCTCCCCGGCAGGGTATATGATCTGCTGGACTATAGAGGATATAAATGGCCGGGGCATGGACTGCCGGATGACGCTACCGGACATCAGTATGCCGAAGGTGAATACATGATGGCTGACGAATACGACCTGCTGATCAGGAATCCGTCCGATTTCTGGATGAGGACCTATCTGCCAAGGGTCCTGGGATTACTCGAACCTTTAAGGACTCTGCAGTCATTGACCGATATCTGGGAAATGCCTGGCACATACTTCATGCCCTTTATGGCACCCGAGATGAAACAAACGTTACAATCATTGATGGATATCGGCGATGAACTTGCCGGGTGGGCGGCTGTAGTTGGCAGGTGCAGCATGGAGGCCATGAAGGCAGGGGTGCCGACGGCGATGAGAGGCAGCCTGGCGAAAGCCCCTTTCGATACTTTAGGTGATACCCTGAGAGGGACCCGGGGTGTAATGATGGATATGCTCAAGCAGCCGGATAAGTTGCTCGAGGCTATCGATATCATCACTGAACTCTCTATCAGTTCGGCGATTGAGTCAATTAACGCGACGGGTGGAATTATGGCATTTTTCGTGCTTCACAAGGGTGCTGATGGATTCCTGTCACCTGAGCAGTTCGATAAATTTTACTGGCCTTCTCTTAGAAAATTTATGCTGGCATTGATCGATGAGGGAATTATTCCGATGCTGTTTGCTGAGGGCAGCTATAATACGCGGATCGAGCGGTGTAACGAGTTCAATAAAGGAGAAGTCGCCTGGTTGTTCGACCAGACCGATATGGCGAGAGCCAAGAAAATACTCGGTGATACGTGCTGCATCTCAGGTAATGTTCCTACTTCTTTATTGACTACCGGTACCGCAGAACAGACGAAGGATTATTGCCGCAAACTGATAGAAGACTGTGCTCCGGGCGGTGGATTTATTTTAGCCGGCGGCGCGAATATCGATACGGGAAGAGCGGAAAACCTGAGAGCGATGATGGAAGCTGTCAGGGAGTATGGAGTCTATTAAATTAAATTGTTTATTG
>CAZBQL010000172.1:0-3814 GCA_964493985.1 uncultured Dehalococcoidales bacterium | reverse complement strand
TAACAGGATTATCCTCGTTTCCCGGGACCCGGACATCGCATTGATGTGTCAAAAAGCGCTTGAGAAAGAGAATATCCGGATTCAGACCATACTCGATCGTGATGGCGCGCTTGATGCCCTGTCGGAAGGCTTCGCAGAAGCGGTGATCCTTGATTCATCGATGGACGAAGACGACCTGCCCGGGCTGTGTAAATTTATCTCCGTCTTGCTGAAGATTCCGGTAATAGTTATTGGCAGTGGAGACCCGGCAGAAAAAAGAGTGAAATATCTGGATTCGGGCGCCAATATTTATATCGAACTGCCGTTCAACGCGGACGAGTTCCTCGCCCGGGTAAAAGCATTACTTCGTATGACCGGCTCCGGGGAACTCCACTCAGGTATAACCGAATTCGATTCCGGCGACCTGCGTATCGACTATCACAGGAGGCTGGTAACGGTTAAGGGTAAAGAGGTCAGCTTGAGTCGCCTGGAATATGAACTCTTTCGTGAACTGACGTCGAAAGCCGGGAAGACCTTAAGCTACAGCCACCTCCTGCGCAGGGTATGGGGGCCTGAATATACCGACGAAAAACAAGATCTCTACGTCTATATAGGATACCTGCGGAAAAAGATCGAACCTGACCTTCATAAGCCGCACTATATTATTAACGTCCCGAAAGTGGGTTACGTGTTTAAACATCCCTGATCATCATTTTTCGCAGCCAGCTTCAATGTTCACACAACTGCCCGAAATTCATAGAAAAATATTAGATTTTTACCCTAATTCTTAGAACTTTTTTAAAACTTTTATGGTATTATACCTCGCTGATGAAATTTATTGTGAAAAAACGATGAGGTAATGCCTATGAAACAGCACAATTGAATAGAAACTTTATAAGGAGAATATGGAATGAAAAGGAAAACATTAATAGTAATAAGCACAATATTGATAATATGCCTAAGCATTGTATCGAGTACAGCTCTAGCGCAAGATGAAAAAGATAATAGAAAGAAAGTTGATATTGAAAAATTTCCTGAACTTACATGTAATAAATATGGGGTGATCGAAGCTGACAATCTACTTGATCCAAACAGCCCTAACTATGATCCTTCTCTCCGCTATGGTCTAGAAGGAACCCGTTTTGGACCTCCTGGGAAACAAAACCTGGATTTTTACCGTAAATTGGGCATTGACGTTGATCAATATAATTATCTTGAAAAAGATCGAAAAAAGAGTGATCCATTGCCTGGAGACATTAGTTGGGGAACGGTAATTGATGATGACAATAGTGTAGAAGCGGTTCAGGCTTATCAAAAAATCCATACCAGTCTCACTTTAAATGGTAATAGTTGGAAGTATCTTTATGCACCAACATTAATGGCACCGGACTACTGTCGTTTAGAAATCGTAGTAAGGTATAAACATCATAATGGGGTAACCGAAAGGCATCTGGCAGTATTCACACATGGTACTGCCGGAGGGGGTAGTTTTACCAATATATATTCGCTTGATCAGGGTGCGTTCCAGTATCGATATGTAAATGGTGCTGATGAAGTAATAATCCGTATTGAAAAAACCGGTTCTGATAATAATCCCACATGGAAAGCCTGCTTATATGACTTGGTTGATCACGAATGGGACGAAATAGCTTCAGTAACAGGAAAAAGCATACTAAATAAAGGATGGGACGCTTGGGAGGAAATTCAGCTTGGCAATCCTCCTGGCTGGCCTACATTACCTGAAATTACTTCCAGGTATTTGATAGTAGAAGTTAATGGTACTCCTTACTTTGTCACAAGTACCTATGGAGACGAATACCTTGACGGTACTTTCCCGGATGAAGAATATGAGCGCGAAATGATTGAAGACTATTATGAATGGTCTGTCAGTTCGTAGAAAATTGAACTACCTATAACATTGAAATGAATATTGAGCACTCTATAATAGAGTGCTCAATATGATTCTGGTAATTACTACAATAACATGCTAATATGAACTTTATATAAAATATCTTTACGAGATTGAACAGGAATAATAGATGAAAACGAACACTATTTTACTTATTTTAATACCAGTAATCCTGTTAACACAAATGTTTTCACTATCGTGCAACACGAGTCAAAACAACTCACAATCATACCCGTACGAGGTATCTTTCTCGAAAGCGGAGAAGCGCATTGGCACCAAGATTCCAAAACCAGATTACTTACCGGGAGACTTCAAATTGCATAAGGTTATTTTAATGAATAAGGATATAGTCTCGTTGTTCTACATTAGTCTTAGCGGCGAAGAAATAGAATTAAAGATAACGTGGAGATCTGAAGGTATAATACCATGGAAGGTAGATCAAGACGCTCCAACTGTTGAGATTGGAGATAATCTCGCTCAATTGTTTGAAAACGAAGATAATAATCGAATCGTATGGAACTGGATTCCAAATAAGCGAGAAAATTCCTTTTTTATAATATCTCTGAGTTATCCCAAATACCTGTCTATCTCCGAAATTGTTAAAATGGCTGATTCGTTAAAACTCGAGAATGAATAATAGAGATTGCTTATAACATGCTCCCCAACATCTTACTTCAAGGAGAGTTTCATTTACCGTATTATCCTTAAGTATCATTTTTATCACTTAAAGTCCATTGACTTGTTATTCATAACTGTTCATAATCGTCACTACCATAAAAAATTTCTTTCAGTAAATGAGATGCAGTCACTGGTACTCTTGTTATCTATCAAGAAAAGGTTGATATTTGATTAAGTGTACTCTATAATATTATATATCAAATACGAATAATAATAGGCCATTATGATGAAGACATTCACAATTATCTATATAATTTTGTTTTTATTAATGAATCTATATGCTTGTAATAACGAAACAGAGCATTCTCTATCTACTTCGAATCAGACACTTAGTGAGTTTGGGGAATCTTTCGGGTTCCGAGGTAAGCAGGTAAGCCTAGAAGAAGCCAGCAAGCTGATTGGAGCTGAAGTACCGTTACCTGCATATCTTCCTGCAGGTTATGATGTTCAAGAAATTTATATTGGTGTGGGAAACGAAACAGTAAAATTACTCATATCTAATGGGCAAATAGAAAAAATTGACAGAGAACCTCAGAATGGACCAAAAGACTATCTCATTCACTATGTCAAATGTAATATGTATATCGATGTATCTTTCGAAAAAGATCTAAGAGGAGTAGGCCCAAGTTCAAAACCTATACCGATTCCGGTTACGATAACGCCGCTCGATTTCTTCGCCTCTCAAGAGGGAGGTTTCCAGGTCGACTGGAGTGTCGAGACCGAAGATGGAATAGCTTCCTTACGCATGCAAACAGCCAAAGATGTGGCAGATGAAGAAACTCTTGTTGAAATAGCTCAATCGGTAAAGTGACTGTAATATAGTATATTAAAAAGTATTGTCTGTGAAGTCAGTAAAATAATAAACAGTGTAATCAGATTAATAAAAAATCCATTCAAGAATACGGATAAAAACTCTTCCAGATCTTTAGAATTGGCGTGCAGTTCAAAAGTCCTCCCAGCAGGACTATATTATCCTTAAGTATCATTTTTATCACTTAAAGTCTATTGACTTGTTATTCATAACTGTTCATAATCGTCATTATCATAAAACTCATTGGTGAATTAGGTGCGATCATGTACAGCAGCAGGATTATCCTCGTTTCCCGTGACCCGGACATCGCGTTAATGTGTCAAAAAACGCTTGAGAAAGAGAATATCCCAATGATGGTGGTGATCTGCAACTAATAGTGCACAATACATGGAATGTAACACCACAATCCTTTGCTTACGGTGATTGGACTGCCGCAC
>CAZBQL010000171.1:0-3824 GCA_964493985.1 uncultured Dehalococcoidales bacterium | reverse complement strand
CTATTCTTTACCGTTTTCCTGGTCTGCTAAATCAGTGACCAGTCCTGCTTTCACGGCATAAGCGGCAAGTTGTTGCCTGTTACGAAGCTGTAATTTCTGCAGGATGTTCTTTATATGGACCTTGACCGTATTTTCAGCGATGTACAAATCCCTGGCGACTTTTTTATTTGTCGCTCCTTTTGCCAGGAGCCTGACAATTTCCACTTCCCTGCCTGACAGTTCAGTCTTTTCTTTCTCGTCAGCAGTGAGGAGATTACGTTTGTCACCTAAACTTTCCGCTACCGCAGGTGATATTACGACGCCGCCTTTCCCTATAATATCGATCGATTCAATAAAGTCGTCAACTTTTGTTTCTTTATGGAGATAGCCGGTAGCACCTGATTCTATCGCAGAGATGAGATCTTTCTTATTCAGGGAATCAGTAAGAACGGCCACTTTGATCTGAGGACTTGATTCACTGATCCTGCGGACCGCTTCATTACTTTCACATTTAGCGAGTTTATCATTGACCAGTACCAGGTCAGGTTTTACTCTTTTCACCTCATCTATTACTTGCTGGACTTCAGAACATTTAGATACAACCTCAATTGTATCTTGTTCATCAAGCAGCTTTGCAAGGCTTTCCCTGATTATTTCTTTATCATCAAGAAGAAGCACTTTAATTGTTCCCATTTTTCACCCTTCGGGTGTAGTCGTGATAGGTCCTTACTTTCTATTTTATCATCATTAGGTACTTTTTAACTATAAAATACTTACCGGGCGTTTATAATTTGCCCGATTACATATAAAAAAGAATGGGTAAATGTGAATCATCAGAATTATTTACACGGTAAATCTTATATTGCTGGACCTGTCATCATGTACCGTGCTTTTTCGATCTAAACGGTAATCTCAACAAAGTCACGCCTGCAAGCGTCAATGCCCATAAGCAGATCATAATAAGCAGTGTTATCGCAGAAATCATCACCCCGGGTGGAGCGTAGCTGCCAAAACGCGCTATTATCTTAAAAATATTGAATCCAACATAAAGCTGTACAAATACAAATGCTGCTACTACACCGATTGAAATAAGAGCTAAAGGTGCGGTGGGAAGGGCTATTTTCCAGATTCGAAGAATTGATTTTTTTCCCGGGTCTCCAGTTGTCGATTCCTGAGCTTTATGCCGGTTTTTTAGTTTTCTGTAAAGAAAAATCACCATGCTGATCAGAAAAATGAACGACAGTCCAAGAGCACCGGCAGCAAGACGATCAACGGCAGCCCACGAAGCCCACCACGGTGCATCAGGAAGTACCACTTCTGTCCCTAATTCCAGGTTGACGATATTTAAGGCAATATCATGAATATAGTCATTAGTCTGCCCGTTTACAAGCATTGATATTCCGAAATCGTATTCAGGTACCAGGATCATTTCGGCAACAAAGTTGGGTGTGTCTCCTCCGTGCCATATCACCTTCGTTCCATCTGGAGAGACAGTGGAGAGCCATCCCATTCCATAAGCAACCTTCTCGCCGTTCTGGACAAATTCAACCTCCGGTTCATGACATTTCAGAATTAGCTCTTGAGGAATCACCTGTTGGTTATCGACATTCCCATCATTAAGCTGCATGAGTAGCCATTTCCCCATATCTTCTGCCGTAGACATAACCCAGCCTGCCGGGGCAGCACTGCGGTAGATTTCAATGTCGCTTACTACAATTTTGCCGAATCTTAACTGGTGTCCGGATGCCCTGTCTTTACCTGCAGCTACTGCCGGATACAGGGTAGTATTGGTCATACCGAGTGGAGAAAATATCCTGTCCTGCATGAAGTCTTCGAACTTCTTTCTAGTCCTGTTCTCAATTATTGCTCCCAGGAGAGAATAGTTCATATTGCTGTACTCGAATGATGATCCAACAGGACGATTCAGATGAACTTTTTTCATAGCCAGAATGAGTTTAGTCATGGCATCTTCACCTGTTTGGAACGCTAAGGGTTCGGAAAACACTCCGGGCAACCCGCTTGTATGATCCAGCAAATCACGCACCGTAATTATGCTTTCAGCCCCGGGATCAGCAAATCTCAGACCTGGAAGGTAGTCGTCTATCGGCGAATCAAGATCCAAGAGCCCATCATTTTCCAGCAACAATATCCCCAGCGCGGTAAACGACTTACTGCAGGAGGCAAGATCGAATATCGTTTGAGGTGTCACCGGGGATGGATCTTCTACATTGGTTACTCCGTATCCGGACAGATACGTCACCTGACCGTCTTTTACAATAACAACTGCAATACCCGGTATACCTCTATCTGAAAAGCTTTCACGAATATAAGCGTCTGTAGCACTCTCTAATTTATCCACAGTCTGCCCGTAGGCAACAGCCGTTGTGGTACAAGTTAAAGAAAGCGCCAGGAATATCGATAGGTAGACTGGAAATATTACCTGTCTGTCTCCTCTTCTACTGGTTTTCATATATCTGGCGATATGCTCCCTTTTCATCGGGACTTCAATCCTTCTTTAACAAAGCCCTGGTAAAAAATTATGATATCTGTGTTGTCCGGTCACGATCGCTGGTACTGGTTGCCAATTTCGGGAACAAATAGTTACCTGAAAGAAGTATCCATTACCTATTATTGTAACATTTCTGCTGCAAAACTCCGCAAGAAAAGTCGGGACAGTATTACCCAATAATGATATATTCTTCACAGGAAGGAGATATCAGCAAATGGACTGGACAGCCAGGATGAATGCAGCCGTAGACTACATCGAAGAAAATCTGACAGGAAACATCGATTACAGCAAGGCAGCGGGGAAGGCATTCTGTTCGACATTTCATTTTCAGCGAATGTTCCTGGCAGTATGCGGAATCACTCCCGCGGAATATGTACGCCGGAGAAGACTCACGCTGGCGGCGACAGAGTTGTCTCACGATTCATCCAGAGTGCTTGATATCGCACTGAAATACGGTTACGAATCACCGGATGCATTCACGCGAGCCTTCCGAAACATGCACGGGTTAACACCGACGGCAGCGCGCGAGCCGGGAGTAAAACTGACGGCATATCCACGAATCTCCTTTCAAATTCAACTAACAGGAGGAATCGATATGGACTACCGGATGATAGAAACACCGGCCTTCAATATAGCCACGGTATCGAGGAAGTTCACCAATATCGGCGGACAGAATTTCAAAGATATCCCGACATGGTGGGGAGAATTCAGGAAATCACCGGATTGTGCGGAACTCGCAGCTCTCATAGGTAGTGGTCAGGGTAAGTATACCGGGGGATCTATGCTGGGTGTCTGCTATGGTGAGGAGGAAACGGGAGAGTTTTACTACGGAATAGCGGTCGAACTACCAGAAGACACTTCGGCAGGAAAATTCGAAAAGATGGAGATACCCGCGACGTCCTGGGCTGTGTTCGACTGCCTGCTGCCTGATTTTCAGGAGACTTCCACAAAGGTGTTCAGGGACTGGTATGCGGCCACCGGCAACGAACCTACAGGAGGTCCCGACCTGGAAGTATACCTTGATATGGGAAACGTACCTGATGAGAAAATGAGATGCCGGATATGGGCGCCGGTAAAAAAGAAATAGATGATAGAACCGGGGAGGAGTGTTTACTCCTCCCCGTCATCGCCGACGGAATAGGTTACTCCCATAGCATCCGGGACTATTGTTCGTTGATTCGTTTGCATATCAGATAGCTCCACGGATGTTCTAGTCGAGTGGCAGAATTATTTCATAGCAATGTCACGAGTCGCTATTTCATACAGTGAGGCTGGTCAACAAATTACTTGTTGTGCATGGAACCATTTTCTAAGAAGTTAGATACAGGTTCGTCCG
>CAZBQL010000170.1:0-3842 GCA_964493985.1 uncultured Dehalococcoidales bacterium | reverse complement strand
ACAATAGTCGCTTTAGCAAAAAGGTTGGCGAAATCTCTAAATTAATAATATTTAGTTTTAATTATATGGATATCTAAAAGGTTAATCGAGATACATGAAATTATATGATGGTCTCTTAAGAATCGGCCAGTTCAGACTATTAAGACCTCTGGCATCCATTATTCTTTCATATTTGGCAAGAATGCCATTCTATTTATTAGTCAGGATTACCGGTCGACGTTTAGTAACAGCATCTGCTGCATCACCCGCAATCTTATTATCTGGCTCAAATATGGAAGAAGCTCCGAAAAACGCTGAACTACTTTACAAATCTATGAAATATACAATTGAACGAATGCACCTTGATACTTTTTGTCTAATGGCAGACCTTAGTATTGAGGCAGAAGCATGCGGTTGCAAGGTTGTATTCGAAAAAGAAAAGGTGCCTTCTATCAAATCCCATATCGTAAATACCGCACAAGATCTGGAGAATCTTAGAGTACCTGATCCTTATCGCGATGGTCGTATGCCGATATTTTTAGAGTCATTAAAGCTGATAAAAAGAAACCTTATTGGCTTGAAGTTAGCATGTATTACAGGACCGTTTACTCTGGCATTAAACTTGCGTGGATCAAATATTTATATCGACACTATTAGAAATCAAGCCATGGTTCAAGAATTGATGGATTTTACCACTGTGGTAAATATCAGATATGCAAAGGCTTTCGTGAAAGAAGGCGCGGATATGGTAATCATTGCCGAGCCAGCATGCTCTCAGCTTTCACCAGCGTATTTCGATAAATTTGCATTAACTTATATACGAAAGGTAATTAAATCGATAAATAGAAATTGTATCCTGCACGTATGCGGGAACACTAACCACATAATTCATCAAATATGCCATTCAGGTGCTTCTGCCATAAGTATTGACGAGGTAAATCTGATGGGTTTGATTAAAGAAGCTCCTCATAATCTTGTAATCAGCGGTAATATAAATCCGACCAAGATTACGATGGGATCACGTGATGAAATCTATAAGATTACAAGAGAGTTGAATGAATCGGTTAAAGATATAAAAAATTTCGTTATCGCACCCGGTTGTGATCTTTCTCCCCAAACACCTCTGGAAAATATTCAGGCATTTGTAGAAGCAATAAAACCGTCGAATAAATGAGACGTATTTAGCATCTTTCTTCACGTGCACGTTACCAGGACACTTACTCATTTTCACAAGTCCGGCTTTTTACTACCGGGGAAAACAAGTATATACCGCGATTATTTTTCTCGCTGCGACTGGAAGGAATTGATACAAATTCTGGATGAATCAAGCAGGTAAAGAACTGTGTGGGGTTCGGTAATTCCCTGATTTAAAAAATATTTTCCAGGAGCCTAACGTATACCGGTGTCGATATCGATATCCAGTCGTGTCGTCTGTTGAGAAATTATCTCCACTTCTGTAGGTACATCAGGACTGGTATCGATACCAATGTGGTTGATGTCGACAATATAGGTCCCGGGCGAAAGTTCAACTCTGTAGCGGCCATCACACTCTATATCAACCTCTTTCACCACGTCACTACCGTTATTCTTATAAATTATTACTTTCCGTGACTCATAGACTTCACAGGGAACTTCGTAGGTAACTCCTTCTTGTTCAACCGGCACCAGCGGACCGATTGTAACCTTTCCCTGGAGTATGCCTGGTTCGGAAGCGGAACCTGAACAAGAGACCACTGACACACAGGCAATTATAAGTGCAAACAATAGTACCCAGCGTTTCTTCATTTCACTTATTTATAACGCTTCCAGTTTGGAAAAGATAGTTGCAATGCTCCTGTGTTAAGATATTTTGCACGACATTGACAGGCTGCAATAAGAGTTGTACTCTGGTTGACACAAACAGAGCTGTTTCCTTTTTAATCGAACTTATTTGTCCTGAAGAGGGAAATTGTCGCCGATACATTAAGGAGGCTTTCAAATGGCAGGGATACTCGAAGGGCTGAAAGTTATCGAGATGGGGAATAACATTGCGATTCCCGCAGCCGGGGCGATATTGGGAGACTGGGGAGCGGATGTCATCAAGGTCGAACCACTTACCGGTGAGATGATGCGGGGAATGGGAAGTGTGCAGGGTGTCAAGGTAACCGGCGTGAACATGCAGTTCGAACTGCTTAACCGGGACAAGAGAGCCCTGGCAGTCGACCTGAAAACGGACAAAGGTAAAGCCATTCTGCACAAGATGGTTGAGACATCCGATGTATTCATAGCAAACTATGAAGTAAATGCTTTAAAGAAGCTGGAGCTGGACTACACCACCCTGAGCAGCATAAATCCCAGGATAATCTATGCTGTGGTAACAGGTTACGGTTCAAGAGGGCCAGACAAGGACGAACGTGGGTTCGATTTTACGGCAGGCTGGGCCCGCTCCGGAACGCAGCATTTGATGGCGGAACAGGGCGGTACGCCGCCATCACAGCGTGCCGGTATGTACGACCGGACAACAGGCATGCATGCCGTAGCCGGAATATGCGCCGCGCTGTTCAACCGCGAAAAAACGGGGCACGGCCAGGAAATAGAACTGTCCCTCTATCATGTCGGCGTGTACACAATTGCCACGGATATCCAGAATGCACTAAACGGCCTGCCGTCGCTGCCGAACGACCGCACAAAAGCGACCAGTCCGTTATGGAACTCGTATCGTGCCGGTGACGACCGGTGGTTCCAGTTCGCTATGCTCCAGTCGGATGTTCACTGGCCGGGACTGTGCCGGGCTATGGAAAGACCTGACCTTGAGAAAGATCCCAGGTTCGAAACCATGCATAAACGGGCACAAAACTGCGTGGAACTGATAAAGATAATGGATGATGTTTTCAGCACAAGACCCAGGAGTGAATGGGAGAAACGCTTCAGGGAGAACCAGGTTATCTACGGCAGGATCGAAACTCCGGAAGAAGTTGTCAACGATCCCCAGGCTCATGCCAATGATTTCTTTACGGAGATCGACCATCCTAAAACAGGCAGAATGAAATATGTGACAATGCCGGTCGATTTTCGTCAGAATGCAGCTTCCGTCAGAACTCCATCGCCCGAGGTTGGGCAGCACAACGAAGAGATTCTGCTGGAACTGGGTTATGGCTGGGATGACATTTCAAGTCTGAAAGAGCAGAAAGTAATCATATAGTACATTGCAGGAGGAGAAGAGCTGATATGGATACCGAGCAGATGGACAAAATTATAAAGAAAGCCGGGTGCGCGTTCTGTGCCGGGAACTGTGGAGTCCTGGTCGAAGTGAAGGACGGGAAAGTTTCAAAGATCACGGGAAATAAGGAACACGCGCTGACACTGGGGAATGTATGCGAGAGGGTAGGGTACGGATCGAAGTGGCTGTATCACCCGGACCAGTTAATGCGTCCGCTGAAGAGAGCCGGCGAAAGAGGAGAGGGTAAATGGCAGGAAGTTGACTGGGAGCAGGCGCTGGACGAGATCGCCGGAAAACTTGGCGATATCAGGGAGAACTACGGACCGGAAAGCCTGGTGGTGACCGAAGGGACATACCGGAGCGGAATGTTCTGGATGAGGACCCGTTTTCTCAATCTTTTCGGAAATCCCCAGAACGTCGCCCATGCCGGTGTCATCTGCTTCCTGAACTGCTACGCAATAAATATGGCAATGCTGGGCGGCTGCTGCAGCCTGGCAGCCAACATCGGTCGCTCAAACTGTACGGTCGTGTGGGGGCAGAATCCATACAGTTCATTTCCCCGGACGATGGCTTCCATCAAACGGAGAAAAGAAGACGAAAACTACAGGATAATCGTTATCGACCCCCGTCAGACGGAGACAACAGATATCGCCGATATCTGGCT
>CAZBQL010000169.1:0-3858 GCA_964493985.1 uncultured Dehalococcoidales bacterium | reverse complement strand
AGGCAATAGTCTCTCAGTTACCTTTTTCCTACTTAGGTGACCTTAATCCTGAAACAGGAACGGTTGTTCCGAAAGGACATGATCTGGAGGGACAGAGTATAGCTAATAAAATATTCGTTTTTCCTACGGGAAAGGGCTCGACCGTAGGTCCGTATGTCGCAAACAGAGCTAAACAGGCTGGTAATACACCGGCGGGGATGATTTGCGTGGATGTAGAACCTGTAATGGCGATGGTGGCAATCATGAACGAAATTCCGATGGTGCACAGGCTTGATCAAAATCCACTAGAGGTGATAAAGACAGGAGACTATATTAAAATGGATGCCACCGCGGGAACTGTAGAGGTGAGTAAAAAGCAAGAATAACCGACGGGACAGCAGCTTGTGTATCCTGCCCATTTCTGGTATTGCCACTTCTCTTTCAAGAAGATGGGATGTCTCGATGGCCATGGCAGCTTCATATATATCAAAGTCTGGATGGTTATGTCATTCACCTTAGAAAGAATGACTATACAACTTTTCCGCTTATAGCATTGAATATAAAAGAGCTAAGCGTAGTTATAATAATGAAGGCATAAGGTTATAAATCATCAATGAATGGAGGCCAAAAGATTGTGAATAAAGAAAAAGAGGAGGGTATGCTTAGTCCATATAGAATTTTAGACCTTACCGATGAGAAGGGTCTTATGTGCGGCAAGGTAATGGGAGACCTCGGAGCTGATGTTATCAAGATTGAGAGACCAGGTGGCGACTTTACCCGTAATATAGGACCATTTTATCATGATGAACCTGACCCGGAAAAAAGCCTTTTCTGGTTTTCTTTCAATGCAAACAAGAGGGGATTAACCCTTGATATCGAGACAGCCGACGGTCAGGATATTTTTAAAAAGCTGGTAAAGAGTGCTGATATCATTGTAGAGTCATTCCCGCCTGGACATATGGACAAGATTGGCTTAGGATACTCAGTCCTAGAGAAGATTAATCCTGGCTTAAGCCTGATTTCTATTACGCCTTTTGGGCAGACAGGTCCTTATAGGGACTATAAAATTTCTGATGTTGTAGCTTGGGCTTTAGGCGGCTATATGTACTCGGTTGGAGATGATGACCGTGCTCCTGTTCGGATAGGGCTTTACTGTCAGTCATACCTTCATGCCGGAGGGCAGGCTGCTCAGGCAGCAATGATGGCTCTTTACTACCGGGAGATGACAGGAGAAGGACAGTTCGTTGATGTTTCAATCCGGGACTCTATAACTCGTTGTACCCCCGAGAGAATTACGATGTACTGGGATTTCAATAAAAGAGTTGTTCGACGGGGAGGGGGAGGGCGGATGCTCAGTATAAGACGGATATGGCCCTGCAAGGATGGCTATGTTTATGCCATTTACTGGGGTGGTCGATTTGCTAGTCGCTGGAACTCACCACTTGTTAGATGGATGGAAAGTGAAGGTTTGGCTACTGACTTTATAAAAAATTTAGATTGGGACTCGTTCAACATGATGGACATTACTCAAGAGGTTAAAAATAACATAGAAGAGTTGACATTAAAACTTTTTAGAAAGTTTACAATGGCTGAAATACTTGAGGGGGCACTAAAACATAATGCCCAGGTCTATCCATTTGCTACTACTGCTGATATTGCTAATAATCCCCAGCTTGCCAGTAGAGACTTTTGGGTGGAGGTAGATCACCCTGAACTTGGCACGAGCATTACCTACCCCGGTCCTTTCGCGCAAAATACTGAATTACCTCCCAGAATATTCCGCCGTGCCCCACTTATCGGTGAGCACAACGAGGAGATTTATGAGAAAGAGCTAGGCATCTCAAAAGAGAAAATCCTGATATTAAAGCAAGCTAAGGTTATATAGAAAAATATAAGCAACAACAGGAGAGAACAAATGACAATAAAGCTGCTTGAGGGAATAAGAGTAATCGATTTTACTCGAGTCATTGTTGGACCTCTTTCGACCAAAACTCTATCTGACTATGGCGCAGAGGTGATTAAAATAGAGAGCAGGAAAGCTCTCGACTTCTTTCGATCATCGGGTCCGGAACCGGACCTCAGCCCTCAATTTACCCAGTGGAATACCGGCAAACTCAGCATCACTCTTGACCTCACCAAGCCTAAAGCGGTGGACGTAGCGAAGAAGCTAGTTGCTACGGCTGATATTGTAATCGAAAGTTTCGCTGGAGGTGTAATAGAGAGGCTAGGACTTAGTTACGAAGAACTCAAAAAAGTAAAGCCAGATATAATTATGCTTAGCTCTTGTATGCAAGGGCAAACGGGTCCTTATGCCAGGCACCCGGGCTGGGGCTTCCAGTTATCAGCTCTCTCAGGCTTCTGTCACATTACCGGCTGGCAGGACCGGCAGCCGCCAGAGCTGGGAGTTTATACAGACTTCATCGCACCGCAGTTTAATGTCAGTATTATCCTAGCTGCGCTACTCTATCGGCGACGGACAGGTAAAGGGCAATTCATAGACGCGGCGCAGTTTGAAAGTGGGGTACATTTTATGACACCCCTTATTCTTGACTATATGGTAAACGGTCGGGTAGCCAATAGAATAGGAAACCGCTCCAATTATGCTGCTCCTCATGGTGTCTATCAATGCCAAGATGAATACACATGGTGTGGTATTTCATTATCCAATGATAAAGATTGGGAGAGTTTTTGTAAGGTTATAGGAAATCCCGTGTGGACCAAAGACCCCAAATTCAGCACCCCTCACGCAAGGAAGGAAAATGAGCAAGAACTGACTAGGCTTGTGGAGGAATGGACAACTAACTACGCACCGGAACAAGTATCAGCTATGCTACAACAGGCTGAGGTCGTTGTAGAACGATTACCAACTGGCATTTACCAGCCGGGTGAAAATCCTTATGGCACCTATCGCTGCCGCAGTGAAGATAGGTGGTGTGCTATTTCCGTATCTACCGACGAGGAATGGGCAAGTTTCTGCAAGGTAATAGGTAGTCCGACATGGAGTAGAGATTCCAAGTTCAGCACCCTTCTGGGGAGAAAAGAGAACGAGGACGAACTGGACAGGCTCATAGAAGAGTGGACAATGTACTACAAAGCAGAAGACGTAATGACCATGATGCAGGGATCTGGAGTAGCATCAGGCGTGGTGGAAACCGGTGAAGACCAGCTTGAGCACGACCCTCAGACAAAGCATCGTAACACGTTCCCAGAGCTTGATCACCCGACACTGGGAAAGCACCATGCCGCAGCGTCTCCTTTTATTATGTCGAAGGTACCATGTGTAGTACAGCGTTGTCCTTTGTTGGGAGAACATAACGAGTATGTCTTAAAAGAATTACTTGGTATGTCGGATGAAGAGATTTCCGAGCTGGTAATAGATGGGGCACTGGAATAGACAGAATAGTTATAGTTATTCCAAATCACATTTGTTCTAAGCTAAACACATTTACTTGGATTACGCAATCAAGTCACATCAGAAGCTATTATCGCTTGCTCCATCCAATCAGCCGTAAGCATGGCCGATATGGTACTTGAAGTCAAAGGCACGACTTCGATAATGTATGATGCAGCCTAGGTGGGGTAAGGAATTAAAAGGAGGCGAAAAAGCTTTAAATTTAAAGCTAATTTTTAGAGCTTTATTAATTAATCAGCCTTATCAAGAAAAGGAGGTGATAATCTTCCCTGCGAGAATTATTCAAATTTGTGCAACGGGAAGGGGACAAGTAAATATATAAGAATCGATATCACTTAATCATTAACGTGATCATTTTTTCCACGAATAATTTCAGGAGAACAAAAAATGCCGATTGAATATGAAAAAGAAGGTCATGTCGCTACATTCACCATTAATAACCCGGAAGTGATGAATGCTCTGACTCC
>CAZBQL010000168.1:0-3926 GCA_964493985.1 uncultured Dehalococcoidales bacterium | reverse complement strand
TCGACATTCAGAAAGAAGTGAGGAGGAAAGCAGTTGGACAAAATTTATAAAGCTGATATCAAAGAAGAACATATACCCATATGGCTCATCTCTCTGGTTGTACTCGGAGTACTTGGTATACTCGCCGTTCTGTTCGTATTCTTTTTCGGTACCTCTTCGGTTTAGCTCTCCAGTTATATAGACTGTGTTATACTGATTTCAGGTAGTCTGTTCCATAAGTATGACCGGTAGATAAGCGTGGAGGTGAATCAGTGACGGGTAATGACGCTGGGCTACAAAGTGTGATTGCCAATATCAATACCGATAAAATCGGTATTGTTAACCTCGATAATAATAAAGACACCAATGTATACAGAACATCCGTTGGACTGCTGCCCGATGCGAAGTCGGTTATTGTCCTGGCTAATGAATTATTTCCTGAGGTGGTTCAGTATCTGACTTCAGGCAGGAAGATGGGCGAACTGGTAATGCGTGACCTTTTTACCCGGAATGCTGATATAGTCAACGGTCACCTCGACTGGGAATCCTACAAGCTGGTCAAAGACCTGCATAAACTTGATTACAGCGGCATTCCGCTTACTGCGGGTGATGCGCCTTTCGATACAAGATATCTCGAAGGCATGCTTTCCTACAAAGAAGCTGCCGTTATCGCGGGAATGGGAGTTACAGGCTGGAATACAATGCTGCTTACTCCCGAATTCGGTGCCAGAGTACGGCTGTCCTGTGTCGTTACCGATGCTTCCCTTAAGAATACCATTTCTTCAAATGATTATGTCCCCTGTTCAGATTGTAAAGGAGCCTGTGTTAAGGTTTGCCCTGTAGAGGCGTTGAAACAACCGGGTGAGGATGAGATCTGCAGTATTGATAAGTACCTGTGCAACACATATCTGGTTTCCTCGGGCGGTTGCTCGGAATGCCTCAGAGTATGCCCGGCAGACAGACTATATAAAAGCAAGAAATCTTAGCGCTTCGGTCCATCAGGTTTGACGAATTTTCTGTAAAATAGTAACTTATTTCTAAATGGACTCTGATCCTGAGCGTCCCCGCATCTTTTATGGTTGGTATATTGTAGCTGCCAGCCTTGTTAATCTGCTTTATACCGGTGGAGTAGCCAACTTCGGATTCACCGCCGTTTTCGAACCCATTGCGAATGAATTCAGGTGGAGTTATGCGCAAGTATCACTAGCATCTTCACTCCGCGGTCTTGAGATGGGTCTACTTGCTCCTGTGGTCGGCTTTCTTGTAGATAAATGGGGTCCGAAGAAAATGGTCTTCGGCGGCAGTATTTTTCTCTGCCTGGGATTTCTTCTTCTCAGTAAAGTTAACTCATTACTTGTATTCTATCTTGCCTTCGTCCTGATAGCCTTCGGAATGAGCTTCAGCGGCGGTACGGTCATAATGACGGCTGTGGCGAACTGGTTTCAGAAAAAAGCCGGTCTTGCCATGGGGATCGTGGTCTCCGGTTTTGGACTCGGGGGACTGCTTATTCCGGTTGTCACTTTGCTGGTCGATACTTACGAATGGCGTACGGCAATGGTTATTATAGGATTTGGAACACTCGTAATTATCCTGCCGTTGTCCTTCATTATGAGACATAGACCCGAAGACTACGGTTATAATCCGGATGGTGAAGCCGATATTGTATCCAGACCTGAGATTGAAAATAGTGGACCTCTTCCGGATACAGGTATGACCACACGGCATGCATTGAGAAGCAGGGCGTTCTGGCAGTTGTCGATAGCTTCATGCTGCCATTCATTTTTACTCGGAGCGATAGTGACCCATATGATGCCATATCTGAGCAGTATCGGCGTCGAGAGATCGACGGGAAGCTTTATTGCTATGATACTACCGGTTGTCAGTATCGTAGGACGATTGAACGGTGGATGGCTCGGTGACCGCTACGGAAGGAAAAAAGTTTTCACAATCAGCTTCTTCCTTATGACGATAGGAGTGTTCATCTACGGATTTCTGGATCTAAACAGACTGTGGCTGCTGGTACCGTTTATACTCGCTCTCAGCCTTGGCTGGGGTGGTAGCGTTACTACGAGATTAACCTTGCTCAGGGAGTATTTCGGCAGACGTAGTTTCGGTACGATAATGGGTTTCATGTCCGGTGTAATGATGGTCGGAAATATAACCGGAGCCCCTCTGGCCGGATGGATATATGATACCTGGGGAACGTACAGGGGTGCCTGGTTAGCCTATGGCGCGGTGACGCTGCTGGGAGCATTCCTGGTATTTACTCTTCCCGTTGCAGAGAAAGATAGTGAAGCTGGCTAAATGAGTAAAATTGACTGCTGACTGGCTATCGATGTCCGAGTTTCCCGTTGTTGAATGAATTACCCGAATGATGTTAATATTCTTTGGACTTCTACTACACGTTTACATTGAAAATAAGAAAAAAAGACAGGAGTATAGCGAATATGGCAGCAAATGCTGGTCTCCCTGATAACTGGGGTGAAATGTCCCGTGAACAGAAACGGGAATACAGGCTGAACCGGATGCTCGATACCGGAGGAATTAATTTTGTCAGCTCGGAAGCCGAGAAGAATTATAAAATACGGGCTCAAAGGCAGATCGATGTATATAATGTAACGGAACCTGACCAGGTCCCGGTCAACCTGCCTGTTGGTAACCTTCCCCTGCTGATGGAAGGACTGAACTCGTATACCAGTATGTATGAGCCGGAGAAGGCAGTCGCAGCCTGCAAGAAGTTTAACGAAAAGTATGGTGAGGAACTTGAAGTATTTTCAGCACCCATGGGTATGCCGGGAAGAGCGCTGGAATTGCTTGATTATAAACTTTACTACTGGCCTGGATACGGATTACCGCAGGATGCTTCCGGCTGGCAGTTTATCGAAGGCGAATATATGAGTGCCGATGAATATGACGATCTTATCAGGGACCCGTCCGATTTCTGGATAAGGAAGTATTTACCACGAGTTTTCGGCACCCTTGAACCGTTCAGGTTGTTCCAGCCTTTTACCAACATCACGGAAAATGTCCATGTTAACCAGTTTGCCGTTTTCGGAATGCCGCAGATGCAGGAATCATTGCAGAAGTTTATCGAAGTCGGCAAAGAATACAACAGGCATATGGCCGTAACGGCTGAATTAGCCGGACAAAGGGCTGCCAATGGATTCCCCGGTGCGATGGGCGCGTTTGCCAAGGCCCCGTTCGATACGCTGGGGGATTCGCTCAGGGGTACCACCAATATCATGAAGGACATGTACCGTTACCCGGATAAATTGTTGAAAGCCCTGGATGTAGCAGCAGACCTTCAAATAGGCAGTGTTCTCAATTCACCGAATATCGGTAGAATGACCATGGTTACTTATCCCCTTCATAAGGGCGCCGATGGCTGGATGTCGCAAAAGCAGTTCGATACATTCTACTGGCCCTCGCTGAAGAAATGTATGGATGCATTTATTGAAGAAGGCCTTATCCAGAGTCTCTTTGCCGAGGGCAGTTTTAATACCAGGCTTGAAGCCGTCAATGTATTCCCCAAGGGTACAACTCACTGGTATTTCGACCAGACGGATATGAAACTGGCGAAAGAGGTCATGGGCAAGAATTGCTCGATACAGGGTAATATTCCTGCGTCGATGGTAGTTACTTCTGATCCTGAGACGGTGAAAGCCTACTGTCGCAAACTTCTCGAGGACTGCGCTCCCGGCGGCGGCTATGTTATGTCCACCGGCTGCATGCCTGACAATCCGAAACTGGAAAATATCAGGGCGATATACGAGACAGTCAAAGAATACGGTGTTTATAAGAAATAGTATAGCCGGTACCTGGCTGCATTGAAAAGTGGGATAATCAAGCCGTTCTTGATAGTCAAGCCGTTCGTGGTGAGCCTGTCGAACCACAACGACACCCTTCGGCACGTTCATCCTGAACCTCATATTGCCACTCATCCTGAG
>CAZBQL010000167.1:0-4056 GCA_964493985.1 uncultured Dehalococcoidales bacterium | reverse complement strand
GGAAGTCTATTTGGCCTTTAAGGGAATTGATTAATGGTTTGGAACGGTGTGAATCAACACTTATTCATAAATCTACCGGTGCTTATCTCCGGGATATTTATGACCATACAATCCAGATTATTGATACCGTAGAGAGTTATCGGGACATGATATCCGGCATGGTAGATATCTATCTATCAAGTATAAGTAATAAAATGAACGAAGTCATGAAAGTGTTAACCATCTTTGCTTCTATATTCATACCGCTTACTTTCGTCGCCGGTGTTTATGGCATGAATTTCGAGTTTATGCCAGAGTTAACCTGGCACTGGAGTTACTTTGCCCTTTTAGGTTTCATGACTTTAATTGGTATCTCCCTGGTGGTCTATTTTAAAAGGAAAAGGTGGTTATAGATATTCGTTAATTGTAAAAGACTTACCATTGAAAAATATTGGAGTTGTATTTCAATGTAAAGATAAGCTACTTTTTCTCAAATGCAAGTTCGATCACTGATAACGAAAACCTGACTAGTCGAATTCCGACGTAAGGAAATTTTACATTCTCCCATTCGTCGACTATTCCGAGTCATTTTCTCCTACTTGACTGTTATGTGGTGATTATTTCGGTGCATGGTTAACTGCTGCCGAAGGAGTTTGAGGAGCTGCAGTATATTTACAGAGATAAGCAATTACTCGACTGATCTTCCCATAGTATATCCGCTAAATCAATAGCACACAGCCCACTTTCCTTGGTCGGTCACTACTAATAATTATCCCAAGACTGCCCCTCAGTCAACAGATCCCATCTCAGATTGAACTTCAAGGATAGAAGCGAGACCATTGACAGGATTACCCACGATACCTGCCTGGGCTGCTATAATAGCCGCATGGGTGCGGCTGCGTGCCTGCAGCTTGTCGATGACGTTCCGGACATGCTTCTTGGTAGTATCCAGTGTGATACCCAGGATTTCTGCAATTGTTTTATTTGAATCCCCGTTCCCCAGGAGCCTGAGCACATCCACTTCTCTCTCAGTAAGATGAGCCGCTTCAGCTGTACGCTCGGCAAGCGTCTTTCGTCCATTTTGAAGGAGATTCTCCACAGCAGCATGCAGCAATTCAGTCTTCATCTGCATGCCGCCCTCGACCGTACGGTGGATACTCCGCAGCAACACGTCCGGTGACATGTCCTTGAGGAAGATGTATCCCGACGCACCCGCATGGATAGCATCAATGACATAGGAATCATTAAGGTTCTCCGTCAGGACCAGGACGGCTACCTCTGGGAATTCATCCTTGATAAGCCTTGTCGCTTGCACGCCATCCACTACACCGTTCCGCGTCTCGGTCAACACGACGTTGACAGGTTGTCCCCTGCCACTTGCTCGCTTGATATGTTGAAGAGCTTCATACCCATCCGGAACGTCTCCCATCACCTCAATTCCATCGTCTTTAGTCAGGATAGCCTGCAGGCCCTCCCTGACGACCGGACTGAAATCAATCATCAGGACGCCCAGATTTTCAGGTTTGGTTTGTTTCACTTCCATCATGAATACACCTCCCGGGTAAACTATAGTTTACCTTACTCACCATCTTTAGTGCCTCTTTGTTCTAATATTTTACCCCCTGCCTACCCTCTTATCAAGCTCCATTAGTTACCCACTATTAGATTAGCCTTTTGGCACTTATATACCTGTCCCACACCTGCCCGCGAGGGTTGTGGCCATGGGAGGTGGGGTACATACTTAAGTTAATGAGTGGAACTATACCTGCCTCATGGGTGATACGGTCGCAGACCAGCAAAGATACATAAACCTGATGATTAAAAAGAGAGAGAAGGGAACATCATGGCAGCAAAATTTGAAATCTTCAGGGGCAAGATCGGGGATTTCCACTGGAGACTAATCCATAGCAATGGACGGGTCATTGCGAAGTCGGGTGAAGGCTACACTACTAAAGTAAACGCAATACACGGCCTTAATTCCGTAAAACAGAATGTACCCGACGCGCCCATCGCAGATATGACTGCCCATGAGTCTATTATCAATAAAAAGTAGAATCTACTCTCTTGGAACTATTTAACTATCAAGAGAAGGAGGAAAACAAATGAGTATACAGGATAAAATTTTCGCCCGGGTGAAAATGAAGCCGTGGTACTGGTTTCTGGCACTAGCAGGCTCAGTATTGATTATCGGCGGCATCATCGGACTGGTTGTTTTGTAGAAATCCGGGTATTTAAAAATAAGTAGAAGATAAATATGTTCAATATACTCGTGGTTATTGCCATTATCCTGTTAATTTTATAGCTACTGGGTTTACCTCTCCACTTCATAGCAGGTCCATTACTCTATAGTTAACTCGTTATCGAAATTATCCTGCTGATAATCTGGCTGGTACGACGAGTGAAAATCAGTAAGTGAAAGCCTTGAAGTAGAAACAAAACTGGTAACAGAAAAAAGGAGGAACAGAAAAATGAAAATAATAACTATTGGTTTGGGGCAGTGCGGCAATCGTATTGCTGACGAATTTGCCAGACTTGGTAATAAAGCCAAGCGAGAGCGTGGAGCAAAGGTAATTACAGATGCCTTTGCTATAGACACTGATGCTTCTGCTATGGGAGGGTTACAATACATAAAGTCTCACCATGACCGGCGTATTGTTGTTGGCGAAACCAGAACCAGAAGTCACGGCACTGGAGGACACGCTGAGCTTGGTGCTCAGATAGTCAAAGAAGATGGTTACAAAGTCGTTGATGCTGTAAGAAAGACGAAGCGATTCACAGAAACTGATGCTTTCTTGCTTATTGCTGGTGCCGCAGGGGGCACCGGGGCAGGAGGTATTACAGAATTGATACAACTGATAAAAGAACGTTATCCAGATATACCAGCGTACTCTCTGATTGTTCTACCATTTGACCATGAAAAGGAGATTGACGAGAGAACAACATACAACACGGCGGTGTGCTTGAAATCCGTTCACTCTATAGCTGATGCAACATTCTTGATTGATAATCAGAGATATGCGGCAAAAGGTTATTCTTTAGCCGGGAACATTGCAAAAACTAACAGATTGATCGCCGAACCATTTTTTAGCCCCTTATGCGCTGGAGAAGAAAAAAAGAGAGAGCGTATAGGTGTTCATATTCTTGATGCCGGAGGCATAATGCAGAGCCTGTCCGGATGGACGGTTATAGGTTATGGGAAGTTGAATCTACCTCTTATTACACTTCCGTGGGACGAAGTCCAGGACAGGGGCAACCAGGCAATGGAAATAGCCCTTAGTGAGCTTTCGTTAAGCTGTGATACCCAATATGCAGCGAATGCGCTTTACCTGGTTTCGGCTCCGGAGAAAGAAATGAATATCGATTTGGTAAAGTATATTGGAGAGCGTATTCGCAGCATTGCACCCGACGCAATAATTAACTATGGCGATTATCCTTTCAACAAGGGATTAATTGATGTCACTCTTATCTTTTCCGGTCTAAAAGATGTGGAAAAAGTAACAACCTACTACACGAATTCCGCCAGTATTGCACAAAATATCAAGATGAAACAAGATGAGACTGCTAGTATACCCGGTACAACCGAGGAGGCAGCAAAAGGTGTTCCTTCAATCAGGTAAATAATAGCGTCGTTTATACAGCATCAACAAGTTAAGTACCAATCTTTGGGAGATACAACAAAAAACAATGCGCTGAATGGCAGCATTGAATCCGCAAAGCAGAACGCGGCTGCGGTTGTGATAGAAGACGGGACAGTTTAGACCCAACAGCTTAAACACGGATAGAAAAGAAACATAAAGGAGATAACATGGGTATTTTATTAATTATTGGTATTATTCTCTTGATTTTGTGGCTGCTGGGATTGTTCGTCTTTAGTCTAGGCGCTCTAATTCACATAGCACTTGTTATCGCAGTCATTCTTATAATTATCTGGTTACTGAAAGCAGTGTTCAAACTCTTTTAGCCGTTCCAGCCTTTAAGTAAATACATCAATAATGATAAAAGGGGTAATAATATGAACATATTACTCGTATATCCCAAGTATCCTGACACGTTCTGGAGTTTCAAACACGCTTTGAA
>CAZBQL010000166.1:0-4070 GCA_964493985.1 uncultured Dehalococcoidales bacterium | reverse complement strand
ACCGAGACAGGCTACGTCTTTATGCAGTGTGAAGAAGGCAAGTTCCACCAGAATACCGATTCCTGCCGTGTCGATATTCAGCCCTTGAAACAGGAATACGGAAATTCGGAAATTGGAAGAATTATCGTTTCCACCTTTGATAATCCCTGGTATTATATGCTGCGGTTCGATATACGCGACCTTGTCCGGATAGATAGTTCAGGCAAATGCGCCTGTGGCAGAAACTCGGGGATTATTCTCTCGGCAATAGAAGGCAGGGCCATAAGCCTGACCCTGACCTGCGACGGAAAACCGGTGACGCTGCGCACTCTCGATGACGCTATGGGCGCATTGACCGATATCGATGAATACCGGCTGGACCAGGTCGATTCTACGAAGTACGTCCTGACTCTCGTGAGTCAAAATCCTGAGAAAGACAGCCTTGCGGCAGACGCAACGGACATATTACGCGGAGTTTACGGAGAAAAAGCGGAAATCTCCGTACAATACGCGGACGCCTTATCACCGGAAGACTCCGGAAAATATTCCATCGCCAGGGCTGTTTTCCCGATCAACGTGGAGGACTTCCTGGACGAAGACTACCTGGTCAGAGTGTCATAATTACAGTACATGGAGACCACGAAGATGAAAAAACCGGTTTATTTACTTGCCGGCGGCAGACCACGGGGAAGTGACACCACCGATCGGTTGATCAGGGCTGTCCTCGATGAGAGCGGTAAAGATTCACCTTTGATCGCATACACCGGGACTGCCAGTGGCGATGACAGCAACTTCTTCAATCGTATGACCGGAATGCTTAAAATGTCGGGTGCCGGCAATATTTCTCATGCTGTAATAGCCCCTGAAAACGCCGATCTTGATAAAGCCCGGGATATACTGCAGGCAGCCGATATAATATTTGTCGGTGGTGGGGACGTGGATGGCGGTATGAGAATTCTCAGGGAAAAGAACATGGTAAGGTTCCTCGAAGGATTATATGAGCAAGGAAAGGTGTTTTTCGGCACCTCCGCCGGTGCAATTATGCTGGTAAAAGAATGGGTGAGGTGGACCGATCCGGATGATGCTGACAGCGCGGAACTTTTCCCCTGTCTGAACTTCGCTCCGGTTATCTGCGACTGCCATGACGAGGAAGGCGGCTGGCAGGAACTCATTGCTGCACTTGAACTCGAAGAGATAAATACCCTTGGCTATGGGCTTTCCAGCGGCACGGGCATTAAAGTATATCCCGACGGCGCTGTCGAAGCCCTGTCAGAGCCGGTTTACAGGTATATGAGAGAACAGGGTGGAGTTAAGAAGATCGCCAACCTGCCGCTACGGTAACACGTTATATCTCAGGGGAGAGAGAACTTTCTCAGAGGTTCCTAATTAAGTAATTCCATCTCTGTTTCCGGAATTTCTTCCTGTTCCCCACCGAAATCTACCATCCAGTATCTTGAGTTCTCATCGATCTCGGTTGCTTCATTCGCTTTACCTAGACCCATCCTGATTATCATGCCGCGCTCACCCGGATATTTCGAGAAAGTAGGCTTCACTTTCACTCTTGCTCCGATATCGAATTTATCTGCCATTAATTGACCTCTCTTTCAGTAGTTAGTTTTCAAAACGCGTATCATTGCCGATTCTTCTGGTATATTGCCAGTTCCACTCCTTCGGGCGTGATTTCTGCATCAAGAGTTGTGCCTTCAAGATTATCAGCAAGCTTTCCGTCTATTACCAGCAACTTTCTTCCTTTGTACTTCACAACCTTATCACCCGGATTTTCGATATCAACATGTAACCCATATTCTCCTTCGTGAGTAGCTATAAGCCGTAAAGCTGCCTGGGAATTATCTACTTTCGAAGTTAACATCGATTCCAGTTTCTCTTTAGCCCTCTCCGTTACCGTTATCATTTACTTATCCTTTCCCGCCTATAGTGTTACCCCGTTTCTGAGCCTGTACTTTCAACGTGTGTGTATAATTATTTCTTCGGGCCCTTTTTAAGGTAATCCGAGCTTTTTTTATACGTTTTTTGGTCTGTCTTCTTTTTCTTACCTGTTTTACCCATAAATTCCATCCAGACCTTCCAAGCCGTACGTTTTTCAATCCTGGTATATCGTTAATTTTTTAGCATCTCCATATTTATGTAAATCTAAAGTTGCTTTGCTGAATAATTTACCTACTTCGTTTTCAATGAGAAGTACCTTTAAGCCCTCATACTCTATTACTGTATCCGATGGTGACGGCTTATCGAGTACCAGGCCAATGTTGCCCGGTGGCTTAACTTTCAATCTCAGGCCGGTTTCGTAGTCTCTGGTATGTGCCAGTAATGTTGCTTTGAGTTTTTGTTTGGCTGCTTCGGTTACGGTTAACATATTCATTTTCCTTTTTAAAAGGTATTAATCGGGCAAATAAGTAATTACTGCACAAACAAAGTAATACCGTTTTCGGTATTCAAACAATCAAGAATCTTACCGTCCAGTAACCGGTAATATTCGATCCCGACGAGCAGTACCTTGTATCCGTCATAATTTACTACCTGGTCGGCTGACATCTCGGCGTCTAGACCCAATATGTATTTTTCTGTTTCCGTGGGAAACAACCTCAGTCCTTCTTCGGGTCCTGCGCCTGCCGATTCAAGTATCTCTTTGAGTTCTCTTTTTGCATTTTCCGTTACAGTAATCACTTTTTGTCTTCAAAGCTAATTAGTTTTCGGGTTGTTTTTCTATCTTTATATTGTCAGCACGACCATCGTTTTTTTGATAATACCCTTCGTACAGCACAAGTTCGGGATAATCATCAAGGTTATTGTAGTCCTCGATTTTCAGGTCTTTCTTATTTACTGCACCCGGTTGAAAAATTCGAAACATCATCACACCCACAGGCTGGTCTCCCAGAACAGTCTCCTTTTCAACCATCCTGAGGTTTCGTAAAATATCCAGTGGTACGTGCTGTTTGTTAACCATATATTGAAAGAGATCACCTTCTATTTGTTTATCAATAGTTTTTTTCCCAAGTATTCGACTAAAAATCATTTACTAATACCCTTCCTCTTTTTTTAATTTATATTAAGCAGGATGTCGCGATTTCCATGCTTCCAATATTTCTTTACAGATATTTTTACTCTGTTGTTTGTCCGGGTCCGGATCATTAATTCTTATTGTAAGGACTTCTTCAAATACGTCATCAGATATGTTTCTATCAATAAAAAAATCCAGAATCTTTAACCTTAAACGGTTTTCATCGCTGTCTTCTAACTCAAGTGATTTATTCTTTAGCGTATTACACAAATGAACAGCTTTTTGTAACGTCAATTTAAACCCCCTGCAAAGTCCTCATGATGAAACTTTTTGTCGGACCGTCTTCATAGTCAAGTTGATATTCTTCAATTGGAAAACTGTTTTCATGATTAAGAAATATTTTGATACCATCTTTTTCGTAAACTTCATCACCCGGACGCTTTTTATCAAGCCTGATATTTGTCGTGAAGTCGCTGGTATCATCCCCGATTATTTCAATACGAAATCCGATATCCGCTTCCTGTAAGCTGTTCAGTAATTTCATTTTCAACCTGTCTATTGCCGCTTTGCTGACATTGATATGTTTCATATTTGTTCTCCTTGTTGAAACCTGCAGGACATTCAATCGTAAATATATTTCCCTGGTTATATTTGAATGAATATCAGATTACTTACCTGATAAATCAACCTTTGTCTCGCTATCTTTTACTTCAAGAATGTCTTCAGGTACGAATGAAATATCAAGTTCGGGAGGTTTACGGTAAATTATGTATTTACTGATTTCACCGGTCCAGCTGTTCCTGATAACGTAGTCCACTGTTCCCAGTTTTTCACCCTCTTTATCGACTACTACCGAGCCTAATTCCGCATCCATTTCAAAGAACTCCTGCAACCATGTTTATTTAATTTTATCCGGATGAAATATGCTGCAACCATAACCCTCACGAGGTATTTTGATAAAGAAAAAGGGTTATCTTTCGATAACCCTTTTGTCATCCAGGAGGGTATTGTGAAAATCTATTCTTTACCGTTTTCCTGGTCTGCTAAATCAGTGACCAGTCCTGCTTTCACG
>CAZBQL010000165.1:0-4146 GCA_964493985.1 uncultured Dehalococcoidales bacterium | reverse complement strand
GGTCTTGTTTGTTTTATGCACCCGATTATACTCGGTAATGTACATCTTCCATACAAAGCGTAAATACTTGCCCCTTACCCAACCAGTCCCACTAAGGTGCATGTGGGCATCAATTATCATAAAAATACTCCTTTCTTAACTCGAAATGATAACACAGAGTTAAAATATTTCTCTGTGTAAAAAACTCGAGGCGACATTCATAGTATATTGATTGACTTTGTCAATGTCAATTTCATGGTCTACCGAAATCTGACAGATGTAATCAGCTACATGTTACTCCGGAGAGAGTATATCAGGTGTATGAATTTCATGGCTAAATAAAGTTGACACAGAAATGGCTCTGTGTCAAAATAAATCGGCTGGTAACCGCAACGGTTATCATGTATTTTATCTGCATTTTACTCTCGCATCATTCGAACCCCTCGAATGAATATTTGCCGAGGTAACGATTATAAGGAACGTATAGTACTGAGGAGGTAATAGTATGCCTTTTGAATTAAGTCCGGCGGAGGAAATGGTACGGAAAATTACACGTGAATATTGTGAAAAATACATAATTCCCCGTCGCAAAGAACTGATGACGAATGACCTGGACATGTGGAATGAAGAAGCCCACCGCCAGACCAGAGCAGGCCTTCATCTTCATATCATACCCCGCGAGGAAGGCGGCACCGGAATAGGATATGTCGCAAGCTGTATTACCATCGAAGAGCTGTGCGCAGCCTGGCCTGACCTTGCTATGGCAATTTACGGTGAGTTCGCCTATTATTTTGCCAAGGCTACCGGGGGAGATGTATACGATAAATACATGCCCGGTATTATAAAGGGCGATATCCTGGCGACACCGGCCATTACGGAGCCCAGCGGCGGTTCGGACATGCTGGGCCTTCAGGCTAAAGCCAAGAAAGTAGACGGTGGCTGGGTATTGAACGGCAGGAAAGTATTCCAGAGTGAAGGGCATTACTGCGATTTTGTAATGGCGCTTTTTAAGACGGGTGATCCTAACGATCCCAAGACTCCCGGAGGCCGGTCATTGACTGCTTTCATTGTCGATAGAGAATTCGACGGATTCAGGGTCGGCAGGCTTGAAAACACCCTGGGCAGAAAGGGTGACCTGACTGAGTTTATTTTTGATAACGTTTTTGTTCCAGATAATTTCGTTGTCGGCGGGGAGAGAGGTGTAGGGCATGGGATCGCGCCGGTATTCAGTGCTGTTGGCGACATCGGGCGTCTTACTATCTGCGGAATGCTGAACGGTATATCTGCCGGCTGTTACCGGACGGCGATGATGTATGCCAAGGAAAGGCACCTGTACGGGCGTCCGATCTCCGAATTACAGATGATACAGGCACGAATAGCCAAGATGGCGGTCGATCTCGAAGCGACACGAGCTCTAACTTACCGGGTTGCCTGGCTTCGGACAAAGGGGATCAGGGCGGATGCCGAACAGGCAACCGCCAAGAATTTTGCCGAGAACGCAGCAATAAGGATTGCCGAACACTGTGTGAAAATACATGGTGGTTACGGAGTCCTGGAAGATTATATGCCGCATCACTATTACAAACATGTTCCGATGAGATTCGGCGCCGGTGGTACCGAAGAATCGTTGGGTATTATGATAGCAAGCGCTGCATTCAACAATGAAGCTAACCCCGATCTCAGCCACAACTCGATGGAGACAGCCGGCTGGTGGGGACGCCTGGAATGGTAGAGGATGAATATAGGCGAGGAGAAAAAGTATGAAGCCATTAAATATCGTAGTTTGTGTCAAGCCTGTTCCTGATTCCCGTTACTGGGACAAACTCAGACTGGACCCGAATACAAAGTTACTCCGGCGTGAGGGTATACCTATCATCATGAATCCCCTGGACAAGAACGCCATCGAAGAGGCATTGAAGATAAAGGAAGAACGCGGCGGGAGGGTAACCGTTATCAGCATGGGACCGGACAGCACTTTCGATGTCCTTGCCTGGGCCTATGCTCTGGGAGCCGATGATGCCGTTCTACTGTCTGACAGGGCTTTTGCCGGTGCCGACACGCTGGCAACAGCTTACGTAATCGCTGCCGGTATTAAGAAGATCGGTGATGTAGATATGGTCCTCCTCGGTAACGAGAGCCTGGACGGAAGTACTGCCCAGGTAGGTCCGCAGGTCGCGGAATTCCTCAAAATGCCTCATTTAACGAACGTTGAAGAAATTAACTTTGTGCAAGATGATACAGTGCATGCCCGGTGCAAGATCGAAGGCGGACATATGGTCGTGGAGGCGAAACTCCCCGTGACACTGGCGGTCAATAGTGAGATAAACGATCCAAGGATACCTCCTGTTTTTGGCGCTCTCTGGGCCACGGAGAAAGAAAGTACTAAATACACGGCAAGCGACGTGGATGTTGACGAGGAAAAGATAGGGCTTGCCGGTTCGCCTTCCTATGTTCCGGAGGTTTCAAACATCGAGACACAGCGTATGGGTGAGGTGATCAGCGGCGATCCTGCCGACATTGCACGGCAACTGGTAGAAAAACTCAAAGCCGACGGAGTGCTTCCCGAGGTATAAAATATCTGGAGGATATTATGACTGATACATATAGTGGTATTTGGGTGTACGCGGAGCAGAGAAACGGTAAATTACTTGATTCCGGACCGGAACTGCTGGGTGAAGCCCGGAAGATAGCTGATAAACGCGGACAGGAACTGGCTGCTGTGTTAATGGGAAGTAAAATCGCCGGTCTTGCCGACGAACTGGCGGCATATGGGGCCGATAAAGTCTATATTGCCGATGCGCCGGTGCTTGAAAATTACCTGTGCGAAGCCTACGCTCCGATACTCGAGGACATGATCAAGCAGTACAAGCCGGAGGTTTTCGTTGTCGGTGGAAGCAATATCGGCATGGACCTTGCTCCAAGGGTGGCAGCAAAGGTCAATACCGGACTTGCCGCACATGCAGTGGGACTCGATGTAGATGACAACGGGTGCCTGAAAGCCTTTGTCCCTTCGTTCGGCGGCAGCATTATGGCATCGATCACCTGCGCGGTCCACCGCCCGCAGATGGCCACCATTCCGCCCGGATTTCTGAAGAAACCTGAAAAGCAGGAAGGGAAAAAGGCCGAGATCGTAAACGTCGAGGTAAAGATTCTTGAACAGGACCTCCGTACCAAAGTACTGGAAGTCAAGACGGAAGAATCGAAGGTTAAACCTCTTGAATCAGCCGAAGTGGTTGTTGCCGGCGGATACGGCATCGGCAGTAAAGAGAACTGGAAGATACTGGAAGACCTTGCCGCTTCAATCGGCGGCAGCGTTGGTGCGACTCGTCCGGCCTGTGATGAAGGCTGGGCTGTCCAGGACGAGCAGATGATAGGGCAGAGCGGCAAGACTATTCATCCGGAACTGTACATCGGTGTCGGGATATCCGGCATTATCCATCACCTGATTGGAATCCAGGACTCCAAAAAGATTGTAGCAATTAATCGCGACGCCGAAGCCCCGATCATGAAGGCAGCCGACTACGCAATAGTAGCCGATTATAGAGAAGTAGTGCCGGCTTTGATCGAGGAGTTCAAGAAGCTGAAGGCGTAGGTATAGTCGAGTCGTGATTAAGGGGGCGAGTGCAGAGAGCCCCCTTTTTTTGTCTGTATAATATGGATGGAGTATACTGGTTACCTATGGACCATAAAGAAGCGATGAACATCCTGCAGGAACTGGTGAAAAAAGGTAACTTGACCTGCTCCGAGAGAGAAGCGGTTACCACGGCAATCGGTATACTGAGCTGGACGACTCTCTCTAAAGGTACGATTAAGGCCCGTAAGGAAAAGAGGGACAAGAGCCTGGAGTGGTAGCTAATATCACCTTCATTTGTGCCGGTAAAACATGATATCCGGAACACTCGGTATACTGATTGCCGAAATCATTATGAGAATCAGGCACATGCGAGGGCTACTGGACTCACTTCTCCGAGACTGTGTCAGAACAGCCAGACTGCATGTCATACTGAGGAGTCCGAGCGTACGTGGTAATATATTCAGCTATCAAGACGAGGACGACGAATGTATCTCCTTGCTGATACTCGAATACCCTTGATCATTTGAATCTACCGTAAAATTATCTGTATAAAGAAAGGAGATCCTTCATCCCTGGAATAAGCTTGAATCGGG
>CAZBQL010000164.1:0-4181 GCA_964493985.1 uncultured Dehalococcoidales bacterium | reverse complement strand
CAAAATATAAACACCTAATAACCAATAATTTCGAGAAAATCACTTTATACTTGATTGTTGTCTACTCCATACCTCGATTATCTTTTCCTTGTTTGGCATGTGATATGAACTCATCTTGTTAAAAAATAGGTTTTCATTTGATAATATTAAAACCGCTTATTATAATTGCACCAAATGGATTCATCTATAGTTACTACAAAAATATATATACCTCAAATTCGCGAAGATTTACTATTACGCCTGGATTTAATCACGAGAGTTAAAAAGGGTTTATCCCTTCCTTTAACACTTATATCAGCTCCAGCCGGTTACGGAAAAACTACACTCTTGGTAGAACTCGCTTCCAGTATGCCTTTAGCATGGTATTCTATCGACGATGAGGATAACGATCCAATCCGTTTCTGGTCATATGCATTAAGAGCACTACAGACTATACAACCAGATCTTGGTCAGTCAACATCGCAAATACTAACATCGACTGTGTTATCTTCGACACACGCTTTCCTGATAGACCTTATCAATGAATTATCTAATAGCAAAATTAATGATCAGCCTTTATTTCTCGTCCTGGATGATTATCATCTCATTGAGGAGAAAGAGATCCATGACGGTATTTCGTATCTGTTAGACCATATTCCGCGGCAACTTCACTTAATTATCTCCACTAGAACTGACCCACCTTTTTCAATAGCGAAAATAAGGGTTCGTGGGCAGCTAAATGAATTTCGAGCGCATGATTTACGGTTTTCCATAAAAGAAACAGAAAAAATACTCAACGACATTTATAAGTTAAATTTGTCAAAAGAAAATATTGAAGCTATGGACGTGCTTACCGAAGGATGGATTGCCAGTTTACAAATGGCTGCAATATCAATGCAACGGAGTCAGGATACAGCAGCATTCATTGAAAATTTTACAGGCACACACCGTCATGTGGTGGATTATCTTGCTGAAGAAGTATTAAACCAACAGACCGAAACTGTACGATCGTTTCTTATCGAAACATCAGTATTGAGAATATTTAATGGACCATTATGCGATGCAGTTACCGGACACCAGGATGGAACTGAAATACTCGAAAAACTTGATAAAGCCAATATGTTCCTAATACCTCTTGACGATACTCGTACATGGTATCGTTATCATCACTTGTTTGCTTCTCTTCTGATAAGCCGTCTCAAGTATCAGCGACCAGAGAGGATAATTGACATTCAAAAAAGAGCAGCAGACTGGTTTAGTCAAAACGATTTTATTGATGAGGCAATTTATTATGCGTTGGAGAGTGAAACTTACGATCTAGCCGCTCGATTAATCAGCACTAGTTCTGCTGAAAACTATATTCGTTCCGAATACCGCACACTTATGAATCGGTTGATAAAATTACCTGATGAAGCTTTTATCCAATATCCTAGATTAGCAATCTGGTACGCTCACATATATGCAAACAAAGGACAAATAGATGAAGCTGATTTCTGGCTGAAACGTATAGAAGATATCAATCTATCTGATCTCGAAAAAATACATTATGCTTTACCAATGTCCTATGTTAATGTCGCTCGAAATAATGATGAAAAAGCCATTGATTTCTTAAACGAAGTAGTATCATATAACGAAAATTTAAGTACTCTAACCTCCGAATATGATATTTCACAGATCAGGACGCTTAAGTTAGCGGCATTTATATATCTAGGTCAATTGTATAAATCCCGTGGTCAATTACGCCTCGCTATACAAACATGCCAATATGCTCTCTCATTTTTCAGTGATATACAACTTGAATTTCCGTGGTCATCTGCGATCACTTGGCCACATTCGGGATTAGCCGAATATTTTTATGAGCGAAACGAATTAATTGATGCAAAACGTCATGCATCCATCAGCGTAGAATTGGCTGATCGCGGAAATCACAAAGGCTCCCAGATGATTGGTTATGCTGTTTATGCATTGGTAAACCGGATAAAAGAAGATGGTGTATTTATTCATCCGGAGAAAACCCCAGGAAATATCTTCCGAGAAATGGGTCAATCAAGTCTCGAGAACAATTTATGTTTTTCAATCGGTTCGCTGCCAATGCTTATAAGAAAATTGTTTGCAGAAGGTGATAATAAAGGAATCACGCAATTAGTAAACAATATTGAATCGATTGCTGACCTTAATCAATGGCGTAAATGGGCTTTAGTGTGGCCAGTTCTAACAATTGATTTAGCTGTTGCCTATTCAAGACTCGTAGAAGGAAGATTACAAGAAGCTGATTCATTATTAAGTCAGTTAAAGCAGACCGCGGAGAAGAACGGGAGAAAAGGCAACCTAATCGAAATACTATTACTACAAGCTCTCACATTGCAGGCACAGGATAAAATTCATCAGGCAACAGAGCTGGTAATACAGGCTCTGCAATTAGCCGAACCAGAGGGATATTTCCGAGTATTTGTTGATATGGGTACTTCAATGATACACCTTTTAAAAGAAATAACCTTACAGGAGATCAATCTACAATACGTACATCGTTTATTGGCAGAATTCGATAGGGTAAGAATTAATCAGATATTTCAGATTGACGGCCTTGTTGAACCTTTAACTCGACGTGAATTTGAGATATTAAGCTTGCTTGCTGATGATCTTACTAACCTGGAAATCGCTCGGAGATTGGTTATATCTATCGGTACCGTTAAGACTCATACTCATAATATCTACGCTAAGCTTGGAGTTCGTAATCGCCACCAGGCTATCAAACGGGCTACTGAGTTAAATATGGTTTAGTTTTTATCTCTTCCTCATATTTAAAAATAAACCCTAAAATCTAACTCAGGTTAGATTACAGTGTATTAATTCCGTCTATATAATTAAGTAAATTGCGTTTTAATATCGTGCAGGTAATAGAAACAATGCATAAAGATCAGGGAGAATATTACAGAATCGTGGTGAGTGGTCATCTCGATGACCATTTGAAAGTTTGGTTTAATGGAATGGATATCCAAAACTTACCTCAAGGAACGGCAGTTATCACAGGATACATTGTAGATCAAGCTTATTTACATGGTTTACTAAAGCAAATTCAGGAATTAGGATTACCACTCATTTCATTGAACCGTTCCTAAAAGTGATACCAGAGAAATAAAAGGTTATTTAGCAAAATCAATGAGGATAATCATATAGCTTGATGGAAACGCATAATTTCAATAAGGAATAATTTGAAAGGAGTTTATCCCATGTCTTTAGAAAACAACAAATTAATTATCCGTAGTTATTATGAATCTACCGGTCAGAAAGAAATTATAGACTTAGTTAGAAAATCAGATAATCCTGAGGACATTGAACAAATGCTCAAGAGCGCAATGACTGAGTTATTTTCTCCAGAATGCATTATACATTATCCTGAAGGAGATAAAACAATTGATGAGGATATCAAGAATCTTACAATGCAATTGGTGGCTTTCCCTGACATGAAAGCAACAGTCTATGACATTATTGCTGAGGAAGACAAAGTTGTAACTCGTTTTACGATGCATGCTACTAATGAGAAGCCATATATGGGGATACCGGCAACAAGAAAAAGGATAAAACTGGATGGGATTTCTATTTACCGGTTAGTTGCTGACAAGGTGGTAGAAGGATGGTGGATAGGTGATATGCTGGGAGTTATGCAGCAGTTAGGAGTTTCTTCCGAAAGTTGATCTTTTCTATATTATCTGAATATTATGTTCCTTTGTTAGTATAAGTTCTCAATTTGAATGGGCTGGATATCCCTGCTACAGGACTATCCAGCCTTGTAATTATCTATGGATAACATTTTACTATCTTGTGACCGATGTAGAGTTATGACGATGTCTGGTTTCCTTTACGCATGAGTACTCTAGTCGTGAAAAAAACTTACGTCTATTGCTAATAGATGTCGCTTAATGCTATGACCACCTACACATCACTAGCAAATAGTAAACCGTCAGTAATGTGGTGGTTTGTACTATTCATTATTAGAAGTTCGTCTGGATTTCTCTCGGTATCACGAATAAAGTCTATAATACTGTTCTCGGACAGTTGACAACTCTAAATATTCATTATATATTTATTCACCAATGTAGAATGCAACAGGCAAACTAATATCTTCAGGCACATTCTCTAGGAGGGAAGTTGTCAGCTAGAAACTTGAATGGCACCAGTTTCGCTTTAAGTAGCGTTACTGG
>CAZBQL010000163.1:2152-4210 GCA_964493985.1 uncultured Dehalococcoidales bacterium | reverse complement strand
AACCCCGGTTCACTTCACCGCCTGTATTTCCTGCCTGAGCCGCTCCGCCCATAGCTTGTTCTCACCCATCGTGAGTACTATCCTGGCATAATCCCAGCCTTCTGTCTTGATAACAAGGTACGGTCTCCCGGTCGTTGTCACCCAGAATTCTTTTCCTCCGCTGGCGAGAAACGTGCCCATCTTCACCAGGAACGGTATATGTATTCCCGGAGCACGTGCTCCCCACTGCCAGCCCGGCTTCTCGGTCGATACCTCCGTAATTCGGTCTACCGGTATACTGAGTGCACCCCGGAAAGATAACAGCATCTCAAGCGGATTCAGCTTTACCTTCAATGTATTATTATCGATATCCAGTTTCATAACGTAAATCCTTTCACCAGATTATGAATTAGTATCGAGCTAGTCGAGAATTATGTCAAGCCACAATACTAAGTTCAATCTTGTGCCATGATGATTAAACTCTATCATACTGATTGTTAGTTGAGTACCATTAGTTTATAATACTTCTCAGATGAATAGAGAACTTAGAAAAAAATCGACCACGCTTTACGATGTCGCCGGCTGGATTTTATTCCCGCCTTTTTTCGGCGTCGTAGGGATAGTAGGAGTAGTAATAGACTACTTCTGGAATTACCTTCTCTTTCACCTTTCGTTACGCCGACTGGACCTGATTTTCCCCCTTGGTAAAAAGATTACTTATTGCCTGGTAATTACGGCACTGGGTCTTTTCATCGACTGGCTGTACTATGAACTCGCCTGGGGCACTCTTACCGTAGGTCCCGTCAGGATCGAAGCGGCTTTCCCGAGAGCCGGTTCCCATCCGGTACTGGAAATTCTTACGATCTTAATCCCAATGATACTCATTGCATTGGTAAATTATATCGTTTCACGGCTGTTTCTGAAGGTAAACAACCATGAAGGGCTGGTTATCGGCGTCATGATGGGAATCTTCACCGCGCCGTGGTTGATAATCGTATACGTTGTTACTAAACTATTCCATGACAATGAACTGTCTTTTACTCACGCCTCTGACAAGGAACTGATACATTGTTAAAAATCATACGCCGTTACTCTTGAAAAAACAGAAAATCCACATTTCTTCTCCATATTTTCTCCACATTCTCCTTTCATAATAGTCTAAAGACCGGAAACACAGACCGGTAAAGAAAAAGAAAGGAGAAGAGAACATGAAAAAGAGGACCAAAATTCTGGGCATAGCACTGGCGCTGGCGGCTATACTGACTCTGGCTATAGGTACTGCGGTTTTCGCTGACGCACCCGGTAGCGGCTCGACACAGGAATACTGCGGCGGCGCCGGCTGGCATGGTTTTAACGGGGACGGCGGATTTTGCTCCGATGCGGTCAGTGACCTGCTTGGTCTAACCCACGAAGAACTCCACGAACTCCGTCTGGAGGGTAATTCCCTGGCAGACATCGCGGAAGCCAATGGCATTACGGTGGATGAACTGGTAAACACGATCATAGCCTACAAGGTCGAAGCAGTGGAAGCGAGAGTAGCCAACGGGACACTCACCCGGGAACAGGCCGACCTGATGGTCCAGCAGATGACCGAGAGGACTGAACAGGCAGTCAACAGGACTACCGTCGGCCCGACCGAGTGGAGTAGAGGTGGCGGCATGATGTATGGTGGCGGCGTCTGTGGCGGCTCGGCGAATCGCTGGGGCGGCCAGGATAGTACGGGTACCGGCAGCAGGTTCGGTTCCGGTATGGGTCACATGGGCAGATACGCTTATTAAACAACAACAAGATAACGCAAAAAGGGGAGAATTCTCCCCTTTTTTGCATTCTTAATGAAAATGGTAAAATCAGGTAACTATCGGGCGGGTTAAATGGCAAAAAAGATACTGGTTGTCGATGACGAAAAAAAGATCGTCGAGATACTGAGAGCGTATCTTGAAAAGGAAGGATATGGCGTTCTGACTGCTTACGACGGGCAGGAAGCCCTGGATTCGGCACGACGTGATGCACCAGACCTGATAATCCTCGACCTGATGCTCCCGGAAATACCAGGTTGGGATGTCTGCCGGGAATTACGCA
>CAZBQL010000163.1:0-2052 GCA_964493985.1 uncultured Dehalococcoidales bacterium | reverse complement strand
GCCAGCGAATTCCGCCAGATGATGATGGGCAGAGGTTACATGGGCGGCCAGATGATGGCTTCGCCGGAGATTACAGAGGAAGATGTTCTGGATCAAGTCAATGACTCTCTCTGGAAAGCCGGTCTTATCACGGCCGCGGTAGCCCTGGTAACAGGTCTTATCCTTACCAGGCAGATAACGCGTCCGGTAAAGGCGCTTATCACCGGCGCCCGCCGCCTCTCGAAAGGTGAGTTAAGTTATCGTGTAAAAACCTGTTCCAGTGACGAGATCGGTGAACTGGCGGATTCTTTTAATTCAATGGCAGCGACACTGGAACAGGTGGAACAGTCCAGGCGCCAGCTTACTGCTGATATCGCACATGAGCTTCGTACTCCCCTGACAATCATCGAAGGGACGGTAGAAGGTATCCTGGACGATGTTTTCGAAGCTGACAACGAGCATTTGAACTCGATAAAAGAACAGACGTTACTCTTAACCCACCTTATTAACGATCTTCGTGATATTTCTCTGGCCGAGTCAGGCCAGCTTACATTGAATGTTCAATCGACGGATATAGTCGACCTGGCGGAAAGAGTTATCTCAAGTTACCAGCCAAATGCCGGAGAAAAGAATATCCGGTTAGATATGAGCAGTCCTATTTCATCTCCGGAAATCGAGGTAGACCCGGTAAGGATAGAGCAGGTGATCTCAAATCTGCTCAGGAACGCGATTCATCATACACCGGCAGGCGGCAGCATTACTGTCACCCTTGGCAGGGTCGATAACAGCCTGGAGTTATCCGTTTCCGATACGGGAGAAGGCATAAATCCTGACGATTTGCCTCATGTTTTCGAACGCTTCTACCGTTCCGGTACATCACGCTCCCGGAATGAGGGTGGGACCGGCCTCGGACTGGCTATAGTCAAACAGATGGTCGAAGCCCACGGTGGCAATGTCACTGTTGAAAGTACTCCGGGAAAAGGAAGCACTTTTCATATCTCCCTGCCGGTTAAAGGATAACGGGCTGTCATCTTTGACCTGACATTACTCATTCTCCCCGAATCTGATTCAAATCCCAAAGCTTCATGTAAGTCTCAGACAAATAAGGGCTTGAAAAATCGACTTAATAGATATAGTATGTCAGGAAACGTACTTCACCAGTGGTAATGAAAGGAGAGAATAATATGGGGAAATATGACTCACACGTAGTTCAGAAGCCATTCCGCAAAGCATCGGAAGACTTCGGCGGGAGAATGGTATTCAAGCACGACAATGATCACAACTCGGGAATAATATTCGAACATCACATTATCGATGATCCCAACTGGTCTGTCGATAAAATCCGCACCAACGATACTCACGAACTGCTCTGCTTCATCGGATCGAATCCGGAAAACATCCTGGATCTGGGAGCGGAAATTAAACTGAATCTTGGTAATAACGACGAAGAACAGGTAATAAAAGATACGACGGTAGTAATTATCCCGCCGGGATTGAAGAACGGGCCTATCACGATAAGCAAATTTACAAAACCGTTTGTACTGCTCAGGATAATCAATACGAAGGAATATCAGGACAAACTGGATGCGGAATCCGGAGAAGAGAATTCCTTTAAGATGGGCAGACTTTTAAACGGTAATGAAGTTGCCAAGCATGGAAGACATTACTGGATGAATACGATGAGCGGCCCCCTGTATATAGACTACGAACCGGGCTGGACAGGAACATCGATATGGGCGCACCATGATGAGTATAATGCAGGTATCAGCCTGGGTTACCACTGCATCGTTACCCCTTATGACGTGCGGTTTTCTCACGCACATCCTAACCATGAGAATCTCTGCTTCCTTTCAGGCGATCCGGACAATCCCGAAGAGCTGGGAGCGGATATCAAGGTATATCTCGGTGATGAGCAGGAAGAACACAATGTAACTAACACCCCTACGATGCTCTCCATGCCCTCCGGACTGAAACACTGTCCCCTCCTCGTCCATAATATTAAGAAACCGGTCGTCTTCCTTGAAGTCTCAGCGACAAGGTTGTTTGCAGGAAAACCTGAGGACGTATAATCCC
>CAZBQL010000162.1:0-4211 GCA_964493985.1 uncultured Dehalococcoidales bacterium | reverse complement strand
GATTCTAAGGTTGATTTAATCACTTATCAAAATTATAATATAAAACACTCGTTGCCCGTCAGTTGTGGGGGTAATATGACAAAGCCCTACGCTTATTTAAAAAGGTTTACCGGCAATCCTATTATCGAGCCGGAACGCCAGCACCAATGGGAATCCAATCAGACATTCAATCCGGGAGCTATCCTGCTGGAAGATAAAGTCCATATTCTTTACCGCGCCATTGGAGATGATGGAATTTCCCGTTTTGGATATGCCGCCTCCGAAGGAGGTTACGCAGTAGAGGAAAGGTTGGAATATCCGGTGTACGAGTATACAATTTCCTCCTCTGTGTTCAATGTGTACTCTTACTCTTCCGGTGGCAGCTATGGGGGGGCCGAAGATCCTCGCATTGTTCGTGTAGCCGGCGAAGACGTGATATACATGACCTACACTGCCTGTGATGCCGGTTTGAGTATGGCAATTACCTCGATAACAATCGAGGATTTTTTGAACAATAAATGGAACTGGGCTAAACCAACTTTAATTTCACCACCAGGCCAGGTGCACAAGAATTGGGTTATTTTCCCCGAAAAGATTAACGGTAAATATGCCATACTCCACACTCTTAATCCACAAATAATGATCAGCTATCACGAAAGTCTGAATCTGGAGCCAAACGATCACTTAAACAGCTTTAACAGCGGTCCCGCCACAAGACGTAAAGATGTATGGGATAACATTATCAGGGGCGCCGGAGCGCCGCCCATAAAGACCGAATTTGGGTGGCTGCTCTTCTACCATGCCATGACGAAAAGCGAGTACGGCAAGTATAAAGTAGGTGCAATGCTGCTGGACCTGAAAAATCCTGGCATTATCATTTCTCGTTCCGCTAATCCGGTATTGGAACCGACTGAGGTTTATGAAACCAACGGCTTTAAACCAGGTATAATTTATCTTACAGGGGCTGTAGTAAAAGATGGAGAACTGCTGGTATATTATGGTGCATCAGACAGTTATGTTTGCGTGGCCAGTTGTAGACTGGACGAAATACTTGATGACCTTGTAGAAGGAAACAAAAATAGTCGCATAAATTTACCGAAAAGTACTTCGATGCGGTTTACAGGTGAGGAGAATTAATATGCTGGTCAAGAGATATGATGATAATCCTGTACTGAAACCAAAGAGGAATCACCCGTGGGAGGCTCAGGCAGTTTTCAATGGGTGTCCGGTGAAAAGGAGTAATGACATATCTCTTCTTTATCGAGCTTTGTCTTCGCCTTCTTACAATGTACTTGCCGGGATAACGCTACCTGTTTCCAGCATAGGCATTGCCCATAGCAAGGATGGATTTGATTTTTCCGGCCGAAGACGGTTGATATTCCCAGAATATGCCTGGGAGCGTTTCGGCTGTGAAGACCCCCGGATAACGAAATTTAACGGTAAGTATTACATATTTTACACAGCCCTATCCAACTGGCCCCCCTCCCGCGAGGGTATTAGGGTTGGAATGGCAATAACCGCTGATTTGAAAAAGATCAAGGAAAAGCATTTAGTCACCTCATTTAATGCCAAGGCGATGGCTCTTTTTCCACAGAGAATCGGGGGGAAGATATATGCCATCCTGACCGTTCATACCGACCAGCCACCTGCGAGAATATGTCTGGCAACTTTCAACGGGGAGGAGGATATCTGGTCAGAAAGCTACTGGGCTTCGTGGTATAGGGATTATGAGGAATATGAATTACCTTTGAAGCGCCATCCGGAAGACCACGTGGAAGTTGGTACCCCTCCCATAAAAACTAAAGATGGCTGGCTCCTGCTTTATTCATACATTAGAAACTACTTTTCTAAAACGAAAGAAAGAGTTTTTGGAGTAGAAGCTGTTCTTCTGGACCTTGAAAACCCCTTTAAAACAATCGGCAAATTAGAGGTACCAATTTTGATACCGCAGGAATACTATGAAACAACCGGACTGGTACCTGATGTAGTTTTCCCTTCCGGAGCGCTTGTCAGGCGAAACCAGCTTTACCTTTATTACGGCGCAGCAGATACCACCTGCTGCATTGCGTCAATCAGGCTTCCTGCATTATTAGGGCTTATGCTCAATAAAGTGCCCGTCCTTAAATTGCAGCGTGCAGAAGAAAATCCCATCATTCAGACAGCTAAAGAACATCCCTGGGAGAGTAAAGCCACTTTCAATCCTTCAGCTATATATCTTAACGATAAAGTCCATATCGTATACCGTGCGATGTCTGAGGATAATACATCGTCATTTGGCTACGCCACTAGCAGTGACGGTATACATATCGATTACCGCTCACCGGAACCGATCTACACTCCAAGGGAAGAATTTGAACGAAAGCTTGTACCCGGGGCTAACTCGGGTTGTGAAGACCCCAGGCTTACAGTGATAGGCAATAGAATCCACATGTTTTATACTGCTTATGATGGTAAAAATCCACCCAGAGTTGCAGCAACTTTTATTAGCACTGATGATTTCCTGAATCAGGACTGGCACTGGTCCAAACCAGTGCTGGTCACACCACCTCAATTCGATAATAAAGATGCCTTTGTATTCCCTGAGACCGTAAACGGGCAGCATATCTGTGTCCATAGGTTAGGCAATGACATTGATTATGATTTCTGCTCCAACCTGGATAGAAGCTTAACAGGTAATTTTTGGCTTAACGAACACCGCTGGATAGAGCCCAGGAAAGGGTGGTGGGACAGTGAAAAGGTCGGGGCAGCAGCTCCGCCGGTCAAGACAAATGATGGCTGGATAATGCTTTATCACGGTGTTTCCGAGGATAAAGTTTATCGGGTGGGAGCGGTGCTTCTTGATTTAAAAAATCCGGTCAAAGTCCTTTCCCGTACTGTTTATCCTATTTTCGAACCGGAGGCACCATATGAGAGAGAAGGACAGGTACCAAATGTCGTTTTTCCATGCGGAAATGTGGTCATAGGTAATATACTTCATGTTTATTATGGTGGTGGTGACAGCGTGATCGGTGTGGCTACGATTGATATCAGCGATCTACTTAAGATATTGAATTTATGCAAATTTTAGGGTTCCTCGAGCATTCCGGTGAAAAATCAGGAATATCTTTAAGTCGTTGCTATTAACCTGGTTTAACTCGTCATTAACCATAGTAACAATACGTTTCTATAAGGTTTTTGAGTCAATTGATTTTTTACTTATCGTAATATTTTACTATACTAATTGAGTGAATATGCCAAAATACAAAATCCTCTCGATGCTGGTAATAATACTGATTGCATTAACTTTTCTCACGATTCGTCATATCCGTTCAATTTGGTTACTTCCTGTTAAAGAGTCTTTGCTTCTATTGTCAGTTAGCTATGGGTAACAAAGACTCCATAGTCTACTTCTATGTGGTCCAAGCAGCTCGGCCTGGGTTTGATACGAAAATAAGAATGTCCTCGAGAGGTATATAATACCTTTAAATAAAAATTTGGAAATTATTGACGCATCAATGTTAAGCTTGTCAACGAATCGATATATGCTGAAACGAAGAAATAATATCGCAGAAGATTGGTCAGGAGGGGAATCATGATGCAAAAATTGATAAAAAAAAGGTCTCACAAGGCGGGTCTTCCTCCTGGTACTCTCGTTCATATAGGAGAAAGGAAAGCTGAAAAGGTTAAAATTGGAATTCTTGATTACGATGAGGCGCAGTTTGAAGAGAAGGAAGCGAAGACTATAGAGGAAAGCTTTCCCTTCAAGGACAAGCCAACCGTTACCTGGATCAATATAGATGGTCTCCACGAGGTGGAGATTATTGAGAAGCTTGGCAGCCATTTTGGCCTGCATCCTCTCTTATTAGAAGACATATTAAATACGGATCAGCGCCCTAAAATGGAGGATTACGGGGATTATATCTTCGTTGTTCTGAAAATGCTCTACCCCAGTGAGAAGAAAGACGAAATAGAAGCAGAACAGGTCAGCTTAATCTTTGGTTCAAATTTTGTCATCTCCTTTCAAGAGCATGAAGGAGATGTTTTTAAGCCGATAAGAGACAGGATTCGAAATAATAAGGGACGGATCAGAAAGTCAGAGGCTGATTACCTTGCTTACACCTTATTAGACTCTATCGTTGATAACTACTTCCTGATTCTGGAAAATGTTGGCGAAAAGCTAGAGGATACAGAACATCGTCTGGCAACAAATCCCTCCCCGGAAACTTTGCAGTATATCCGAGAATTAAAGAACG
>CAZBQL010000161.1:0-4343 GCA_964493985.1 uncultured Dehalococcoidales bacterium | reverse complement strand
GAAAACCTTGGACATCATTTAATTTTGATCTTTATATGCCCGCCCCTGAGTTCATAGTCAGGCATTTCCGGCGAGACAAACCGCCACCAGATATAATATATTCCCGGTAAAACGGATTCGGATGTTTGGATTTTCAGCTTAAAATCATAGCTGGTGTGCATATAGGCAAGAAAGACAGAGGGTTCGATGGTTATTATCATGCCTTCAGGCAAAGGTTCCCTGGTAAAACTTGAAGGTTCCGGTTTCTGCCAGAATTCGAAACTGCATTCCGCCGGTAATATTTCACCGGAAAAACCGTAATTCGAATTCAACTGCACATCATAGGTACGGGTATCTCCAGCGTTTAATGTATCGGAAAAAACCCATCTCTCTTCGGTGTACACCGGTTCTATCCACCTGTAATCAAGTACTGCAATGCCGTCGCTTTTTCCGGGAACATAGATAACGCTCCCGTTATCGGTTACTTGCACCGACATTGTGCGGGTCGCACTCTGTAATTGGTTATTCGCGACAGCAATAACCAGGTTTTTCCCCGGCTTCAGCAATACCTCGCCTTCGAAATCAAATCCGGTCACTACAGCCTTCGTTGCATATTCTGGTATCGGAGTATCCGGCTCCGGTGAGGTATACACCCACACTTCGGCCTCCGGGTCGGAAACCCTTCCCCTGAGAGGTATCGGATTCTCCAGGTAATTAACATTTTCCGGCAGATCAGGCCACCGGTAATCGATGGTCAGTTCAACATCGCCCTGACTGTCTTTATTGCAGGAACTCAAAAGAAACGATGTTAACAGGAATAGAAAAAGTAATGTGAAAATAATATTTCGCATATTCATAAAACAGACGTTTTTATTATATCATTGTATTGGAATGATAGCTTACTTTGTTCATACAAATATATTATTGCATCCCTCAATAGACATAATGTACATTCATGCATTATCGTTACCAATGCTGGAGAAGAGGTTGTTCACTGGACAGGAAAACGTCGGAGCTGAGGAAATCCACCATTAAATATAGATATCTGGTGATAACTAAGAAATCAAATAGTTTCAATAAATATATAATTATCTGCGTTGAGATTAGTTGATTTGTTTTCCAATGAGGTATATATTATGTATACTATATATTCCTTTATGATACGTATATCTATTTATGAATGAAACCGAAAAGGTATAAACATCGTTTCGAATATCTTTAAATTATGTTGTATTTCAAATTAAAATGATGAATGGTTAAATGAATTACGTTTAATTCATTTTAATCAATGATAAGAAGGTTTATTTTATGAATATTCAGGATAGGGGATACTCACATATACTCGACTCTATAAAGGTTTCAGTTAATCTTCCTTTTGAAATTATTCCGAATTATTATCTTCGAAAAGCCGAAACTGAAGAAATTGAAAGAATTAAGAGCCAAATTCCTTCGTATGTTCTTCTACAATCCCTCTATGAATTTGAAGTTAAAGAAAAAGATAATAAACTTAATGCACATCGTTTACCTCCAGATAAATGGAATTATTATGTTATTTCGTTTTCCCAATACAATGACGAACTGCGAAATCTTGAGTACGCTTTCAACCTACTCAAATCTGACATTAGTTTAGGGTGTACATTTTTCAATAGTGAGTCGGGTTCACCAGAAGGAACAGGAATTGATTTCGCGCAAGTATCAACCTTTTACACAGATCATCATGTGACTCTTGAAAAAGCAAAATTGATAACCTATGATGACTTATCTCAAGCGATTTTATTTCATGACTTATTTTCTAAGCTTGATAAAAATGAATATCCAACTATTTCTAAAAGTGTTATTGATTTTCACCAAACAAAAATAATTCCGAATCGATCTAGCCTTAAAATTCTTTCTTATTTTTCGATTATCGAGTGTTTATTAACACACCTCCCCCGCCCTACTGATACAATAGGTACAATTACACACCAAATATCCACAAAAATGAGTTTGCTCGGTAAACGATTTCAAAGAAATTTGGATTATGCCGCTTTTTTCCCAGCGGCTATTGAACCTGAAAATATTTGGCATAAGTTATATGCTATAAGAAGCCGATTAGCACACGGCGAAGAAATTGATTTCAATCAGAAATATTCATCATTGGTCAGTTTAAATTGCATTCGGGAATTCTTATTGGAGTCTCTTAAACTATTGATCTCCTACTCACTAAATGAACCCGATTTTATTACTGATTTACAAAAATGCTAATTAATTATTGCGGTTTGTATACTTGACACAAGGTAAAATTCCGAGTATTCACTTTGCGATCCATTTAGAGTTGAATGAATCCATTGTTGTTATATAATTTTCATCATTAGAATTAACATATTATCTCACGTCTAATTTGACATCCCCTCTCCATCTTCATAGACTTAAGGCATTAATCTGTATCCGGAGGGATGGTATGGATAAGCTTGAGGGAAAGACCGCGTTTATTACCGGCGGAGGCAGCGGTATCGGTCTCGGTATCGCCAAGGCCTGCTGCAAGTACGGAATGAATGTCATTATTGTCGACGCTCGACAGGAAGCGCTGGACGAAGCGATGGCATATTTTAACGAACACATACTGCCGGTGCGTTCTATAAAGCTGAATGTCACCGACAGGGAAGCCTATGCCAGGGCCGCCGATGAAGCCGAGTCCGTCTTTGGTAACGTTCACCTGCTGGTCAACAATGCCGGTGTCGGCGGGGGTGGTCCGGTCGAGACCCTTACCTATAACGACTGGGATTACGTCGTCGGCATTAACCTGGGCGGTGTTATTAACGGTGTCATGACTTTTCTGCCACGCATGTTAAAGCACGGAGAAGGTGGACACATCGTTTCGACCTCCTCGACCAATGGTATCGCGGCTACCGGCGCGTCGATCACCTACTGCACTACCAAGTTCGCCGTAGCCGGGATGATGGAAGCGCTGGCAACGGAGATGCAGGGCAAGGGCATCGGTGCTTCGGTGCTGGTCCCCGGTCCGACCAGGACGAATCTTGGAAAATCATCGGCGGAAAACAGGCCATCCCGTCTGCAGAACGAAGGAGCGTCACCACTTCCTCCACCACCGCCGCGTGATCCCGATTTCCAGGCCCGCATGGCGGATCCCGCCGTCTGGATGGACCCGGTGGAGACCGGCGAACGGGTGATACGCGGTGTCCGGAACAATGACCTGTTTATCATGACCCATCCGGAATTCAAGGCCGGCTACAAGATACGCCACGACGCGATCATGAGAGCCAATCCCGACGAACCGTTCAATGAGAAGCGCTGGGATATCATCAAGAATTTCGGCACGGTTATCTATAATGATATCTATGAAAAACAGAGACAGGTAGGACCGCCTGACTGGTAGGGGTAAATTCTTACCTGCAGTGAACTATGCACGAACTATCTATTGTCGAATCCCTGCTGGATCTGGTACTCGAACATGCCGGGAAAGCCGAAGCCGAGAAGGTGGTCAGTGTGAACCTGGTGGTCGGTGAATTGTCCGGCGTTGTCGATGAAGCGGTCGAGTTTTACTGGGATTTCCTGACCAGGGAGACGATCGCGAAAGATTCCCGGATTATCTTCAGACATGTTCCGGCAAAGCTGCAGTGCCGCAAGTGCGGGGAGACTTTCCTTTCCAGCGAACAAGGCTATATCTGCCCGAAGTGCGGAGAACAGCAGGTTGATATCATCGCCGGTAGAGAGCTATTTGTAGAGAGCCTTGAGGTGGAGTGACGCTCCTCTTGTCATTACGAGTCCCGACAACATCGGGGCAACGTAGTAATCTATAAGATTTATATAGATTGCTTCGCTTCGCCTGTGGACGGTAGATCTCCCAATGACATTTTCTTACTCCCCTCCCTCGACTCCTTGCCTAGTCAAGCAATCGTTCCATATCCCTAAAAACTATACTTTGAATGCAAACGATGCTATTTGTAAGTCTCTCCCTTATCCTTTTCAAGGGTAAGGGAGACGGAAGAGGGATGGGTTGATCATACTTTATTAAAAAAAATTATTAATTTATATTGTGCATTGGTTATCAGATGATTCTTGGATTCCCGCTTTCGCGGGAATGACAAAAGAGGGTGAGTATGATGCATCTACTTTCATCACTAGGAACGATACCACAAGTGGTGGGCTGTAATAGACTATGCGATTGATAAAGATTGCCACGCTTCGCCTGTGGACGGCGAATCTCCCAATGACATTTCAGGGGGCAGATTACTTCGTCCGCTAAAGACAGACTCACAATGACAGAAAGACTGTCTTTGACTTTAGCTGCAGAAGTATTGTAATGTAGCTTCGATTCTAGTAACAGCCTGTTCGGGCTGATAAGGAGAACATGAATGTCAGAG
>CAZBQL010000160.1:0-4534 GCA_964493985.1 uncultured Dehalococcoidales bacterium | reverse complement strand
GTAGGATCACTCCACCCGTTATTGAAATGTACCTTTTTCATACCATGAAAATTGCGGGCCGGATTTAAAAGATTAAAGTCGATCGCCAGTGGAAAACGAGGGCTTTCCCAGCGTACTGTCTCCATAAGAGAAGCATTCCCCTTGGTCCTGACTGCAACATCCGGCACCAGCTCATCATCAAACCAGAAATCGGCTTTGTAATATTCTTTGGCATAGGCGTTTTTCTTTAATGAATCCCAGTCTTCCTGGCTTATAATTATCCGTACTGTTGCGATATGCTCGTCCGAAAAAGGATCGGTATTGGAATAGGGTGCCCTGATAGATGTTGTATTAGCACATCCTGCTCCTGCAGAAACCAACGCGAATAATAAGGTTAAAATTATAAGTAAAAAAGCGGTTCTCTTTAAAATGTTAACCATCAGAAAATATCAAAAACAAAACTTACTCGTAATAATATGGTATCTGTGATTCATCTCCCGCTTATATTATAACAGGTATCCCGTCGATGACTTCAAGCACGGGCAGAGGAAGGCTAGACTCAACCTTGAATAATTCAGCGTTTTATGGGGTATTTTCACCTTTTAGCGGACAGAATTATATCCTCCGGGAATACCATCCTTAGAGAGAACAACTTGCCAGAGTTGGTTCTTCATGGCACGAAATGAGCCTGCACAAGAGAGTAAGTAGTACCGCCACATACGATGAAATTGCTCATCATAGTTCGCTTTCAATTCATCCCAGTTCTTTTCAAAATTCCGATACCAGGCCATGAGTGTCTTATCATAGTCGGCACCGAAACTGTGCCAGTCTTCCATGACGAATAATCTTTCAATTGCTTTCCCGAGCTGCTTGATCGACGGTAACATCCCATTGGGAAAGATATATTTGTTTATCCACGGATCCACCGACGTCCTGGATTGATTTCCTCCGATAGTCTGCAGCAGGAACAGACCTCGATTGTTAAGACACCGATGCGTTAGTTCCATAAAGGTCCGGTAATTCTTGTAGCCAACATGCTCTATCATCCCCACAGACACGATACGGTCGAATTTCTCGTCAATATCACGATAATCCTGTAGTCTTATCTCAACAGGCAAATCTCTACATAACGTCTGGGCAAGTTCCAGTTGTTTGCCCGATACTGTCACACCCACCACCTCAACCTGGTATTTTTCGGCTGCATATATGGCGAGACTACCCCAGCCACAACCTATATCAAGTATTTTCATCCCGGGTTGAAGTCCCAGTTTCCGGCAAATCAATTCCAGCTTATCTTCCTGGGCTTCATCCAACGAGTCGGCTTTTTGCCAATATCCGCAACTGTATGTCATCCGTTTATCAAGCATTTTCATAAACAGATCATTGCCAGTATCGTAATGTCGCTCGCCTATCTGAAATGCTCTCTTTCTTGACTGCATGTTAAATAATCGCGCCCATAACACATTTAGCAGTATTAGCCAGTTCTGTTTTACCTGACTCTCAATGTCTGTTCGGAGTACACGAAAGAAAAATTCGTCAAGTTGCCTGCAGTCCCACCAATCATCCATGTAGGATTCCCCCAAACCGAGAGAACCCAAGGTCATGACTCTGTTATAGAAATCTTCATTATGGACAGAAATATCCCAGGGATCATTTCCTCCAACTTCTATTCCTGCCCTGGAAAACAACTCTATTGCTATATCTTTACTTTTCATTGAAATAAGTTACCTTCCAAAAATTCCTGCTTTACCCGAGATATAATAATTTTGGTGTAGTTTATCCATCTCTGATATTGTTCCGAGTTCTTTATCGTTCGAAACGCTATCGAAAATGTGAAGAAATCAGTTCGATATCTTCTTCTGAAAGGCGCCAGTCCGCCGCTTCGGCGTTCTGCTCCAGGTGCTTGGGATTGATTGCCTTGGGAATGGCGATCACATTTTCATGAGCAATAAGCCAGTTGATCGCTACCTGGGCGGAGGTTTTACCGTACTTTCCGCCCGTTTCCGATAAAAATTCGTCTTTGGCCAGCTTCCCTCTCGAAAGGGGCCAATAGGCCATAACAGTGACGTTATTCTTTACACAGTAAGGTAGTGTCTCTTTTTCTATATCCCTGTCCAGCAGACTATACGGAAGCTGGTTTACGACAATTTCATTATTCTCCAGGCAGCTACTGGCTTCCACCATCTGGTCGACGTTAAAATTACTGACACCGATGAGTTTCGCCATTCCACGCCTTACTAGCTCCTCCATCGCTGGCATGGTTTCCTTTAGTGGTATGTCAGGATTGGGATGATGGACCAGGTAAAGATCAAGCCAGTCAATACCAAGTCTTCGGAGACTTCTTTCAGCAGCCTTGAGGACTTCGTCATACTGTAAATGGTCCGGCCATACCTTGGACACTATGAACAGATTATCACGTGAAAAAGACCGGATGGCTTCGCCAACAAGTTCTTCGGCATGACCGTCGGCATACTTTTCGGCGGTATCTATCAGTGTCATACCCAGTTCGATACCTTTCTTTATAGCCTGGATACTTTCGCTGTCTCTCGACCTGTCCGGTGAAAGCCCGCCACCGATTTCCCAGGTGCCGATACCAACTGCCGGTACTACTATACCTGTATTACCTATTTTTTTAAAGTTCAATTTCCTTCCTTTTTCTCTCTTTAGTTTTCAGGTTAAATCCTTTTCTGAATAGTTTTCCATGTATCCGTTATGAGAAAACTTTCATCCATATTCTCGATCATTGTAATAAGCTTCTTCATTGGAAATGAAAATGTGACAGTATTCCTGGGGACGTATGGACGTGCCGAGGGATCGAACATCCCGATAACTGCCCTGGGATGGTCTTTATCTTTCTCAAGATACGGAAATTGTACGATCGTGGAACATCCGGAACCGAATGGAGCGTATACAATATCCCTGTCAACCTCATCGAACCGGTAAAGTGTAAAAAGACCGGATAGTACATCGGGTTCAGCAAAGAATATTATCACTTCAGGCTCATCTTTGTCGGAAAAAATATCCCACCGCTTGAAGACGATAAAACGACCGGAAGCTTTATAGGCAGGCATCTGCTCGTATATCTCTTTGACCAGTTCGGGAGATTTACAATAACGCTCTCCTTCTAACTTCCCGGGTATCCCACACGAAAGAAAATACTCGAAATTCGGCATGATACCCTCAGTAAACCCAAGATACTTCTTACCCCCCGGACACCCGATCGAGTCAACGTCAAAACAAAGAGAAGACCCTTTTCGAACGTTCGCTAAAGCCCCTATTACGCACCTCGGTGTTTCTCCCGGGACGGCTGACTCAGCCTGAGCTTCATCGTTGCTATAATAGAAGCCTATTGGGAGTTCTGCATCATTGAAATATTTTTTCCAGAGAACAAGGAATTTTTCCTTTATATCCATGTTCATAGGTCACCTTTCCTCCTGTAAATGATAGGTTTTTTTATTGTAACTCAATAACTGAAATCCCGCACGATTCAGTTATATTAACAATATCAATGTCCGGAAATACACCAGGCTTTGGTTTTTTCGGCATAGTCTGTTACTTCCCTGTTAGTTCTGAAATCCTGTAAACCGCAATTATCAGAGTGGACAATTTCATCGATATCTCGAATGATTTTCTCCTGCGGATGACTGGCTTCATAACCGACTACCATCATATCATAAATAGTCAGGTCTTCCGGTATACCGACTATTCCTTTGATTGCGGCTTCCACTCCGGGACGGGATGTAGCTGTATACCATTGTGAAGCGAGGCCAAGTGAAGCCGCCGCCAGGTGCATGTATAAAAAGGCGTTAGCCATACTTGAATTAAATAAATTAGCCACCTGGGCAGGATTGGAAGAAGCCTGACCGGGCAATCCAACCTTCGCTCTCCAATCGCAAAGCAAAAAGATAAAGACAGGAGCATCTTTGTAGCTGTTCCTCACCACAGCCTCTTTAGCCGGATCTTTTATAGGCGGGCTTAACTCCTCCAGGCTTTCTACGATTTTATTCTTTATTTTTTCATCTTTAATAACCATGAATTCCCAGGGTTGAGTATGAAAAGCTGACGGCGCCCATCGTGCCACTTCGATAATTTGAGTAATATATTCATCAGGGACAGGATCAGATAGAAACTGACGGGTACTACGTCTCTTTTTCACCAGGTTTAATAAACAATCATATTCGGCTTTATCGTCCATTACACACCCCCACTAAAAAGTAAACGTCTTTGTACTATTTCCTATATTACTTATACACACTGTCGAATGGATGTAGAAAAACAACGATAATTAAGACTTAACGCCAGATATCTATTCCATATGCAGGGTCAGCATTAGCCGTCCTGCCGTTGACCCAGTGCGACGTTTCTTCACCACCTCCGGCAACGATTATACAATTCTCATAGGGATCACCTACAGCCGGTATCATGTAATCATCCGGCAACTCATCCCAGGATTTGCCCGACAGTTTTTCTACCGGGTGATACCTGCCGGCACGCCATTGTGGAGAATGATATTCTTTAAGCGGTTTGAAACTGGAATCATAAAGCCACTGGTAGA
>CAZBQL010000159.1:3112-4642 GCA_964493985.1 uncultured Dehalococcoidales bacterium | reverse complement strand
ATAGCTAAAATGGTGATTGAACAAGCAATAGGATTTCCACTGCAGATAGATCCAACAAATTTTGTAATAGATGTGGTTTCAGATAACGGAACAGCATTATGTCCATCGGTATTGGTAGATAAATCGGAAATTACTACTACAGATAATATTAGTGAATATTCAGTCATAAATATTAGCCATACGCCACAATGGTCAGAATGGAAAGGATTGTGGGGGGAAAATTCGAACGGTACGATTGATTTTTTTGGCACTCCGCCAGAAAGCCCTGGAAAGGAGGGCGGAAACAATGACGAAAAATGGGACAATCCATATGATTGGTCAAGGAGTCTGTTAACGTTTTCTTTTACAATTTGCGTTGCAGGAAGCCCCATAAACCTCCATGCATATGATAAGTACGGTAATCACGTAGGACCAAATGAATCAGGTAAAATAGAAACGGAAATCCCAGGCTTATACTTATACCAACCATCTGATAATGGTAAAGAGATGATCTGGATCAATACTAATGAAGATATACGATATGAGATAAGCGCAACGGAATCTGGTGAGTTTGATTTCGTTGTTGGTACATACTTAGAAGAGGAAAAAAGTGGTTTAATCATTCAGTATGATGATATTCAGATATATGAAACCACGATTTGTTCATTGGATATGAAGCCAGAAAATTCAGATTATATTATGGAGGTAGACCTTGATGGAGATGGCACTATCGATGCGTATAAAGAACCGAATTCAATAACTAGTCTGAACGATCCTCCAGTTGCCGATGCCGGAGGTCCTTACTCAGGTACAGTTGATGTACCAGTTATACTAAACGGCAGCAATTCATCCGACCAGGATGGCACCATCATTAGCTACGAGTGGGATCTGAATGATGATGGAGAATACGATGACGCTACCGGTGAGATAGTAGAATATACCTGGACTGAAATTTATTCAGGGAATGTTAGTCTCAAAGTGACTGATGATGATAATGCAACTTCAACAGCATACACTGCCGTAACCATCACTGAAAGTACAGGTTGTGTAGCAACCTTCAATTTCACCGACCAGAATGGAGACCTTACCGGTAGCGGTGATGAACGGGTGTATATCGATAACATAGGATGGAAGGTTGATGGAGAGCAGATTACTGTAGACCTAGGAACCACCATATATTATAGGGCATACTATAAAGAAGGCTCCGGTCTCTATGGTCCGAAGCTGTCACAGATATGTAATACCAGCATTACTATCGATGTCCCTTTCCATACCATAGCAATGGATTTCGAAGACCAGTATGGGACTTTTAATGGAACCGGAGATGAGAGGGTATACCTTGATCATGTTGGCTACAAGGCGGATGGAGAGACGGTGGCGGTACCGCTTGACAGTACCGTTTACCACAGAGCGTATTACAAGGAAGGGTCAGGTCTCTATGGACCTAAACTCTCGACCGGTATCGATGGTACTTTGGGTAATCTGACCGTGATATACCATACCATAGCAATGGATTTCGAAGACCAGTATGGGACTTTTAATGGAACCGGA
>CAZBQL010000159.1:0-3012 GCA_964493985.1 uncultured Dehalococcoidales bacterium | reverse complement strand
CCATACCATAGCAATGGATTTCGAAGACCAGTATGGGACTTTTAATGGAACCGGAGATGAGAGGGTATACCTTGATCATGTTGGCTACAAGGCGGACGGTGAGACGGTAGCGGTACCACTCGACAGTACCGTTTACCACAGAGCTTACTACAAGGAAGGCTCCGGTCTGTATGGTCCGAAACTCTCTACCAACATCGATGGTATCAATAACCAGCTAATCGTCACCTTTAGACAGATAAGCTTTTTAATTATTGATGAAATTACTCAAGATCCCGTACCTGGCGCACAAGTCTACGTAGACCATATCGGATATATTGAAAACGGTTGCATGACCGTAGTTCCTTTAATGAGTACAGTCTATCATAAAGCAAATATAGGGGATATATGGTCGGAAAAGACAGGCAAGGAAGTAGATGAAACCTGGACATTATGCTTGTATCAATGGGACGGGAGTGAATTCAGTATACCAAATTATGAATAGTACTATATGTAAATTATCGGGAGTTAAATGCATAGTAAGTCAATTAGTACTCATTACAAGGGAGATATATGAACATTACATATATATTTAACAATAAGGATTTGAAATGAAAAAAAATTGGATGCCGATAACTGCAGGAATATTTGAGATAATCTGTTGTTTATATGCGATAATACAATTTCGTTATGTTGGATTGGGTATTGTCTTTTTTTTACCTCTGGCAGCAATTAGTTCGATTGCAATACTTGTGACTTTAGTGTGCAGTATACCAATATTTTATAGAAAATACTGGTTATTTGCCTTTATCGGTTCTATTTCGTCAATTGTTGCATGTATACCAATAATAATTATGCAGAATCTTGCTAGAAGCCACTTTTCTGAAATAGAATTTATTCTCAGTTGGTGTGCAGTCGTCTTAGGAGCCTTTGCTGTTATTTTAATGGCATTATCCAGAAAACAGTTCGAGAGGAAAGAGACCAATTCAAGGCAAGTGACCTGAACTTCCACTCATCGAGTTATGATTGGCTGGTCATTACTCTTCACAAAGCTATGTATGCCATATTGGATATATTAAAAAGTTAGTATGGCTGTGCTGATAGGCTTAGGAATCAACTTCCGAGGTAAAGACCAGTTCAAAGGATTGCTTGTTATTACCCCTACTCCCTCTAAGCTTTACCACAGTTTAACATATACATAACCAGTGAATAAAAATCAAGGGCTGAATATCCTGATAGACGGTAGTCCAGTCCAAGAGAGAAATGAATAATGCCAAGGCTATAACCATGAAGAATGGCAGACCTACCAACCAAGGAACATGCTCGGTTTGTGGTACCAAGATGTTTAGAATCGGCAAAGCCGAGACGATAAATAACTTCACAGGCCCAAGTCAAGCCTGGAAAAACCAAAAGCGGGTCCGGAGCTATTCCGGACCCGCTTAACTAATATCGGTGGCTAGTATTCATCGGGAAACAGGATAGTAGTTGCCGATCTGTCGGCTTCAGTGATAATCCAGATTTTAGGTAAACCTCTCCCCCTATAGGCAGACAGCAGCCTTAATCCTTCCTTCAGACTCAATTCGTTCTCCTGTTTGTCCTCTTTATCCAGATCTCCCCAGTCTCCATTAATATGACGTTGGAGAGATTCATTCACAAACCGAGCAAAGTGAGGGTACTCTTGCATTTTCTCAAATACTTCTCTAGTCACTACTATCTGTCCGGTATTGAATACCGGATTTGTTACTTCGATATTTTCTATGATTCATCCTCTCCTTTCAGTCAGTCTGTCAGACTCAACTGGTTGCCATGTTTCAGCTTTTTCTTTTCGTCTTCAATCGCTCCTTCCGGTATCGATTTCCTTACCGACTTTATCGCGGCCTTAAGCCGCCCTTCCGGTTCCCACTGGCTGCCGCCAATGATTCGGTCTATCTCACTGATTATCCTTCTCAGATACTGGTCTACATACTGGGGCAGGTTTGGAATCTTAAGGGCTTCTTTAGTGGCATTCCTGGCTTGTACCAATGGATCGATAGCCTGGTTAACATAGTCCTCAACCACATCCATCGCTTCTATTACCGTGAGAGCACTCCATCTGATTGGCATAGTTTCACCTCCTTTCATTGTCCTGGATGACTTGATTTAACTCTTGAGAGCCATATTAATTGCTTCCTTCACTACCCCATCCCAACACTCCAATCCCCATTCAACACCATTCTTTACCTGGTAAAGAATGTCATCGGTTATCATTTCTTCCGGTATACCTATTTCCCCGGCACACCCGATGACATCTTCCCTGGTCAGGATAAAGATAGTCTCATTATCGGTAGACATATTTCATCACCTCCTTCTCGAGTATTCGTTCTTGTCTCTCTTTTATCTGCCTTTGGGCTTGAGCTACCGATAAATAGTCCGGACAGTTGATCGAGCATCGCTTATGACCTTTAAGACAGTCCGGACACAGCCAGTAGCACTTACGCCGGTTGGCTTTCGGGTACTTCATTTATCACCCCCTTCCCAGGGCACAAAAAAAAGCACACAAAAAGGGGCTGTAACACCCCTTCTGTGTGCGTCTGTTTGCTGTGTTCAAGCGTTCAATTGTTCAGATTAGTTGCTATACTGCGACCGGTTCTTTTTTCCGGCTTCGTTTTCCCGACTTCTGTCGGGACTTTTCGGTTTTAGTTTTGGCGATTTTCTCAGCTTCGGCTACCGCTCCGGCTGTCTCTGTTTCCGTCTCCGGTGTCTCCGTCTCCGATTGTTCGGTTTCCGGCATTTCTGTCTCCGGCTTGTTACCGTCTCCGGTAAACATCGGCATGACTACCAGTTGATAGCCGTCTACGGTAAAGAGCACCGGCGAGCTGCCGTCTATTACCTTGAAGTCCGCCATACCGCCACAGGCTCTTAATGCTTCATTGAGATATACTCCGGCAAGTCTTACCTTAACTTCCCCGCCTTCTATATCAGCCGGTATGGTAACCGTCCCTTTATCATCGGGACTGGACATCACGATACCGCCGTTAAGGTGAAGGTCTATCGGGT
>CAZBQL010000158.1:0-4686 GCA_964493985.1 uncultured Dehalococcoidales bacterium | reverse complement strand
CTCCTTTCTTTCAGAGAATACATTATCGTCTTATATAAAGGGGGGAATAATGAAAGGATTGATTGAATCTATAAAGTCGATTTCATTCCACTTGAGGTGGATTTTTATGTCTTCTTGGGAGAGGTATCCTTATTTATGGGCCAGGACCAAGAAGCTTGATTATTTAGCTAATGTTGTTCAGATATAGTGGTGGGTGCCGATAACTAAAAGGCTAAGTAAGCAATACCACAAAAAATCATCTCTTAAGAAAGAAGCTCTTGAAAAGTTGAAGAATCGAGATGACTACAATGAAATTGAAGAACCATAATGAACCGGACTTATTTACATTTGAGAACGATGACAATAAGGGGATATCCTTCATTGAAGAGTTGGTAGATGAAGATAACGCTAAAGATTTCCAACAAGAGGCACCGATTGAGTTATTGGGAAATGAAGAGCTGGATATAGCTAATGACCCGGTCAAACAATATCTACACGAAATCGGCAAAGTGAACCTCCTCACTGCCCACGATGAAAGAGACCTGGCAAAAAAGATAGAACTTGCGAAGCGTCTCAAGCAGATCAAACTGGACTACCTGCAAGAACACGGGGAATCGCCCTCACCTATAGAAATAGTATCGGTGATACCGAGAGAAATCGGACGGGCAGTTGTTATTATCCGTCTTCTTCAGGAGCAGCTTAACCTACCTGCCACTGAGAACTTTATCGTGAGTGTTTCCGAGGTTAAATTGCGGGAGAGCATAAATGGTGTTCTAGACCAACAAATGATTAGGAATATAGCCTTTAAGCTAGGTAGATCGGTAAACGAAACCGAGCACCTTCTCGTAAACCTATCTTTGAACTGCGATCTGCTACCGGATATAATCCTGAATGATATCGATAGACGTGTATCAACAACCGACCTGGAAAGATTGATGTCGGAGCAAGAGTCTGTTGACTCGATTAAAGACCATGAAGAGCAGATAAAAGAGTTCTTGGACAATATCGAGCAGGAAGCGGAAAAGGCAGGAAAGCATCTCATCGAAGCTAACCTGCGTTTGGTAGTCAGCGTGGCCAAGAAACACTTCGGCCATGGTATGACTCTGCTCGATCTCATCCAGGAAGGGAACATTGGCTTGATCAGGGCAGTCGATAAATATAACCATCACAGGGGCTATAAATTCAGTACTTACGCTACCTGGTGGATTCGTCAGGGAATTTCCCGGGCTGTCGCGGACCAGGCCCGTACTATCCGTGTACCCGTACACATGATTGATCAAATTAGACAATTGTTAAGAGTGAAACGCATTTTGTCCCAGGAGTTTGGGCGAGATCCAACTTCAAGGGAAATCGGTGAAAAAATGAATCTATCGACGGAAAAGGTCGAAACGATACTCAAATCGGCTGAGTTTCCGGTATCTCTGGAGTTACCCATTGGTGATGAAGGTGATACTACTTTAGCCGACTTCATTGAAGACCAGAACTTAACTCCACCAGCCGAAGTTGCCTCCAATCAATTACTTAAAGAACAGGTTGGTAAGGTACTATCCGAACTTACCCCTCGCGAGCAGCGAGTGATCATACTACGATTCGGCATTGATGACGGGCGAAGCAGGACTCTCGAGGAGATAGGGCATGAATTCAACGTAACAAGAGAACGTATTCGTCAGATCGAAGCGAAAGCCATTCGTAAACTTCGCCATCCCAGCCGCAGTCGTAAACTAAGGGGTTATCTGGAGGATTGACCTCTGGTTTGGGTGGATCCTCTTGTGATTAATTGTCCAACCTTAACGTTTGAGGTCCAGGTGTGATACAACTGATGATAAAAGAAATCTCTTTGGTCCCCACTGCACGAACCCTGGGGTGTTTGTCCACTCATGCGTATAAGTCTTAAATACCTGTGTTCATGTGTTCAAAGAACCTGCACTGTACAATAGGAGTATAATGGGAATACGAACATGTTGGAGGTGATTATGACGTCAGATTTTCAAAAAAGACAGGCGGACTGGGCTAAGAAAGAGCAAGCTAAAGAAGATGAAGAACGTAAAGATGAAGTAAAGGTAGGAGAAGTATCCGGCAAGGCTACAGGAGATATCGGGCATACCGATGAGTTAAAGATACAAATAGATCATGTAGATACGCTCAGGATTAAGCCTTCTTTCAATTTTATTAAGGATGATTCGATAAAAATAATAATTATGGCGGACAGAACCGCTAAAGCCCACGAGAAGCAAAGGTGGGGGCGCGAAAGGATTATTCAGGCAGGAGAAGCAGTCGGTAAGGTAAACGGACATATTAAGAAATCAGATGATGTAAAAATTCGAATCGATAATATCGAAACGCTCAGGTTTAATTCCTCTGAGGAACTGAAGAAGGGTGATTCCCTTAGAGTAATCGTCGAAAAATTGTAGCCCATACCGCTAGGAACACTGCGTAATCCGTTTCAGGTTCTAAGATAGGAATATGTGTTCAAGCAATTACACGCAAAGGATCATTTAAATCTATCTATCGTCACCTATATCACTATTTCTCCGTGCTTACCGATAACTAATCGCTATTCACTATAATTGTTATATCAAGATGAACTTATGCATTATAGTAAACTGGACTTTATTAATATGATGTTTAATTGAACACAGACAAAATATAACTTCTCTATGTTAGAGGTATAATGAAACTAGCGCACATGTATAAGTCATCTAGGAGGGTGTAACAATGGTGGAAGATAAAGAACAAATGGAACGGGATGCTGATGCATTACATAACGCTAAGGATGCTAGACTCCAAATCTTTGGGACCGACCCAGCCAATCCGGATAATGGAAGGATTTTCGTCTTGACCAATACGGGTTGGTTTGAGCGTATAGAAGTCCAGTCGGGAGCAGTAGCTTTTACTTTTATAGTCCAGTCAGAGAGTGAGTTGCGCGAGTATATTTCACGTGACGACCCATCGGCTAAGTTGGTTCAACTAGGTGGTGAGTATAGGAAAATGGTCTCTGAGGAATTCATGGAGCAGGAAACATCATATCGGGATTCTCCTGAATATTCCGATGAAGAGCCCTTAGAAGAGGATTCTCAACAATATCACCAGCATGACTAATGAATTATCTCTCGGTTCGCTCGTTGCCAATGCAAAGCCTCTATCATGAGATAACTATTTGAACTTACGTGTGGTATTCGGGATGTCTGTCCAGTAAAGAGTACTCATGGGCGGTATCGTTTAGTTTCGTATTAATATCGTAAATAGGAACTAATTTCTAAAAAGGTACATTGTCGATTTTCATTTTTTCAATCCTCCTATTCGCACTTTAGAGGGTATTAATCTCATATAATAGTGTTCTTTTAGGTTACCACTTTTTACCCTCACTAAGTGCCAGTCAAGAACCATCGATAACGGGTTGTTGCAACAGGATATTTAGTACATACTTGTTTCAATGGGGAGGTATAATAATTTTTCGTTTAATCTCGGGTTGAGCAATATTTTGGTTAACGTTTATTTCGCTTGGAGTTAAAAAATTGAATTGGAAATTGTAGCAGTAAATCACAATGAGGTTATGGAACAAAGGTTAAAGTTTTTTGAAGTCTTGATTAGATATGTTCAAACTGTTCAAGTAAAAGAGAGGAATCTTTCTCTGAGTGAAATGGCTTTAATGACAGGGAAAACAAAAATATTTGTGAAATCTGCTCTTGAATCCCTTCAATAAAAAGGATCTATTACCATTGAACATAACAGGATAATCATTAATAAAATGGCATTAAAATGAAAAAGGTAACACTTGATAAAGAAAACGTAAGAGCCTACGTAATGCTGCAAACTACGTGCAACAGCGAACGTCGAGCTTTAAGAATATTGCATCGGCAACCGGGTGTGGTGTTGGTTGATGAGGTTGAAGGGCCATTTGATGTCATATTTGCCATTCAGGCTTCGGATCGTGAAAAACTTGCTGATTTGATGTTGCGAGTGATTTCTACTGTTGAACCAGTGACATTGGATTTTCAGTGAATACCCTCAAAACTATTAAACGATTAGAGACAATATTACTAATCAATCACAATGATAATTGAGGTGTCCCCGTTTATTGCTCTTACAGACTAACATCTTACCTGGAGACCTTTCCCCGGGGATCGGGTCAGTTCTTGTTCGAATTAATCTTCTTGATGTGATTTCTATTATCACGCTGTCAAAGACCACATATAGGAAGATGGTTCAGAATCTTGAATGTGTAAGCGGGATACAATTTGATCGTTATCTCCCTGACGGCCTTCGCCTACAACGCACGTATTGTAATATAACCGTCGGTTGGGGCATCTTTAATGGTAATGAGCGCGATAATAGTGGATATCAATATCAGGTTCCTGAAAGTAAAAACACAGGAATCAAACGAGCCAAATAGTTGGGCACTTGCATGCAAACGCCGATCTAAATGGAGGCGAAATGAATAGTAGATCATTATTAATGGTATCGGGTGGATTAACTCTTACTTTTCTGGTAATGGCTGGTTACGCCCCCTCATATTCCTCAAATGGAGAAAGGATATATTATATCGCTGCTGGCTCATCAAGGGAGTCTATTTCCCATTCCGGAAGCATCAGTATGATGCATCCAATCGGTTGTGTAAACTGTTACGGTACGGATGGAAAAGGCGTAGATCTTGCTGGAGAACCACTTGATGAGGAAATGCCTCGATGGAATATAAGTCAACGGATA
>CAZBQL010000157.1:0-4696 GCA_964493985.1 uncultured Dehalococcoidales bacterium | reverse complement strand
ATTTCCAGGTCAATACCTACCTTTGACCACTGGTCTTTGACTATTGAATAATAATCGGCTACATCCTGCCCAGTGATAACTACCGATGCCTTAAAACCGGTGGGGTAAGTTTGTCGAGGAGTTAAGTTTGTGGTAACACTAATGGGTGTTTTTCTCAATCTGGCTGGCTCTGAGGGTACTGATCTGGTGTGAAGACGACGACCCTGATAATAGACTGACAAGGAGCCATCGAATCTTTCCCATACTTCGACCTTTGCCCTGGCATAACTATAGCGGCTATCGAGAAGTGCCTGTAAACGTTGATTACCAAAGCGGACAACATTATCCAATCCTACGGGTTCTGGTATACTTCAGGCAAAACTTACTTCTCCGGTCACTTCCCGGCTTTAGAAAGGCTGGTCCGGGGATCGCTGGTGGTACAGCGAATTTCCTGTTATGGACAGGCAGATAGTCTTTAAGTACCTGATTAGCTTGACTGATAGTACTAGCTCCCGCCAGGCGTAACTGGCTGACCAGCCGGTCCTGAAAGGTCCCCCGGAGACGCTCGATACGCCCCCTGGCCTGTGGAGACCATGAGCGGATAGACGTAATATTAAGTTCATCAAGAAGTCGACCAAACTGCGTCAGCTTCTTCTCTCCTGAAAGCTGTTCCTCCAAACTCGGATTCTCTTTGTACGGCGGCTCGAAGATAGTATGCCCGTCATGGTATATCGCCATCGGTATCTCATGACTAGATACTATTGTCTGAAGCAGATTGAAGTACCCTTCTGTATCTTCCTGTTCCCTGAATAACGCATGAAGTACCTCGCCGGTAGCATTATCTATCCCTCCAATAAGTGTCATCTTCCCTCCCCTCCCTCCAAGCCAATCGTGGTGACTCCCGTCTACTCGTACCAGCAATTCCCTTCCTCGGGTGACGCTCCCTCCAGCTACGGTGCTTCGGCACTCGCCTTCCATGGTGACATTTTCCCTGAACACTTATCTGGTGACAAAATCGTAGAACATCAACACTTTTTAATTCCATATATTGACAATATACAATTTGAGTATTATTATCTTACAACAATTTATAGAGACTTTTTCCATCTTCTACCTTCTCGAACAGGAGGTGAACATGATGAGTGTCAGGCACCAACATCCGAATGATTACCTGGTTGATGGTGCCTTTTTTATTAGAACACAACCGCATGCTCGGAATATTCAAAGGAGGTGAGTTTTTTAGAAATGATATTTTCCCCTTAAATAGTCAAAGATTAATCTATACAAAAATCCAAATATGGTTGGATAAATAAAAGGAGAAGCTGTATGAAAAAGAACATTGTCGGGATGTTTATTTGCTGCTTAATGATATTATCTCTAGCTACGTCCTGTGAAACAACCACAACGGAACAAATTTCCGATGATGGTACGGAGGACGTAGTCAAGATAACAGAATCGACAAGTAATATTGAAACAGAGGAACTTGCGGTTGAAGAAGAGAAGGGCTTTCTTTCTCCAGATGTGCCGAAATATGGCGGAGTAATCACAAGTGTAGCAGCGGGTGATCCGATGGGTTTTGATCCAGGGATAACCATGTCAGTAATGTGTGGGGCCATTTATTTTACTCACGATAAGCTGGCTAGGGGAGACTGGGCAAAGGGACCTGCCGGAACCGGTGAGACCGACTGGCTAGACTACCTTACCTGCAACTGGGATCTACTGGCACCCTCTCTGGCTGAAAGCTGGGAGACACCTGATGAAGAAACCATCATCTGTCATATCCGCCAAGACTGCCACTATTGGGACAAAGCCCCAATGAATGGTCGTGAAATAACCGCTGACGATGTTGTCTTTAGCATTAATCGGCAGTGGTCAGCTCCAACAGGCTTTCACAACGTTTCCTGGGGTGCTGCAAGCATGCCAATATCTGTTAAGGCTCTTGATAAATATACTGTCGAAATAAAGGTACCTCCGAACCTACAGGGGATGCATCTGAGTCAAACTGTTGGTTTCCTCTATATCGAAGCTCCGGAAGTAGTCGAGCAATATGGCAACTATAATGACTGGCAGGTCATGGTAGCAAGTGGACCGTGGATTCTTACGGATTATGTTAAAAGCAGTGTAATGACTTTAATAAGAACTTAAACTACTGGGCGTATGATCCCATTCACCCGGAGAATAAACTCCCTTATGCCGATAGTCTCAAACGGCTCATAATACCTGATGCATCTACCAGACTAGCAGCATTTCGTACAGGTAATATTGATTACGTTCAAGCCCTTTCCTGGGACGACTATACACTGCTAATTAAGCAGGTACCTGAGCTTGAGACTAAGCGTCTCTTTGGTATGAGTAATTTCCTCGTAGCCAGGGTGGATAAACCGGAGCTGCCTTTCGCCGACCTCAAGGTTAGGCAGGCAATGAACCTGGCAATGAACCAGCAGGAGATAATGGACGAATATTATGAGGGACAAGGCGAGTTACTTAGCTGGCCGTGGTATTCCTGGAAGGCGAACGCGGGTGCTTACATTCCCCTAGAGGAATTGCCAACAGAGCCAACGACTCCCGATTCGGGGTGTGGTGTGCAGGAGCTTTTTCAGTACAACCCGGACAAGGCAAAACAGCTTCTAACTGAAGCAGGGTATCCAAACGGCTTTAAAACTGAGATTGTCTGTACAGCAGGCCAGGTTGACCTCTTATCGATATGTAAAGAGCAGCTTATCAATGTTGGAATTGATATGGAGCTTAACGTGCTGGAATCGGGTGTTTATAACAGTACTCTTAGAGGTCGTAAGCACGAACAGATGATTGTCACAGGGGGAAAGTTTTATTTCCTGCCATGGTTTTTCTACGAGGTCCGGATAGAGAATTTTGACAACTGTGCTTACTATGAAAATCCTAAAACCAGGGCTGCTTATGAAGAATGTTCTCAATATGTCATGAAGGATGCAGATAAGACCTGGCAGATACTGAGGGATATCACTCCATTCATGCTCGAGCAGTGTGTAATGGGAGTATATCTACCGATACCATATGCCTACGATATGTGGTGGCCGTGGCTTCAGAACTGGTATGGTGCAACTAGAATAGGTTATTGGGAGCCTGAAACCACCTCCAGGTATGCCTGGGTAGATACAAATATGAAGAGATCGATGGGATATTAAACAGAAGTGGAAATTAATTAAATAAGAGCATAACGTTTGGAAAAGGAGGACAATTGATAATTATGGAAGGATATTGTGTTAAATGCCGGGCAAAGAAGGATATCAAAGATGCAAAAGCCATTACGATGAAAAACGGAAAACCTGCCACTCAGGGCGTATGCCCAACTTGTGGGACTAAGATGTTCCGAATTGGTAAAGGTTAATAACCCCATTTCTAATGGTGAAAGGAGTCTTGAAATAATTCAAGACTCCTTTCACTTATCAACGAAGTTTCAGGCATCACGAGAAATTAATTCCGATGAAGTGTGTGATGTTGACGAAAAGACGGATTGTGACACGGATTGCTAAACCCCTTATCGAGTATTTTTATCCAGGTTGAAGACATAGACTGCCGGATTTGATCGGCGGGAAAGAGTGCAAACCAGGAAATCATCGCTGATTACCGGATTCCGCCAGACCTGGTACGAGATGCCCTTAACTTCCTGCCTTTGGCTGTTTACTATGAATTCGCTGCTTTCGGACGAAACCAGGAGGGTTTGCTTCCGGCTGGTAAGGTTGTATGAATAAATCTCGCCGGCCCCCGACCACGGTAAACCGGACTCGTTGAATTCAGGGTCGATTTCAGCAGGATCCTTCTTGCTGGAATCCGACCAGACTATCATATTGATATCAATGCCAGAATAAGAGTCCGCCCTGACAGATCCTCCGGTGGAAATCTGCTTTTCTGTGCTATCTTGGGTATCGTAAAGGAAGAGGTCCACGTTGCCTTCCGTCACTTCCCTCTGAAAGAGTATTCTCCCGTCATCGATTATCGGGGCATAGTCGTTTCCCGAATTGGTGGTAATTTGCTGCTCTTGTCCTGTAGACAGGTCGTACAGGTAGATATCCCGGTTCTCTACCGGAGGGTCAGTATCGATTCTAGTTTCCGGAGCGTCGTTACGAATGTCGGTCCAGGCCACCAGGTTACTGCTGATGGCAAGGTCATGGTTGTCGATTGAATTTCCGGTAGTAAGCCTTCTTTCTTTGCCGGTACTGATACCGTAAGCGTAGACATCATAGTAATGAGGCCACGGCTTCTCAGCATCATTGCGGTTGTCAAGCCAGACGATCATGTTCCCGTATATCCTGGGTGAAATCTGGGTATTTTCATCAGTGGTGATCTGTTTCACTTTGCCCGTATCCATATCGCACAGAAAAATGTCCCAGTTAAGCATATCGTCAGTTATCTCAGGTCCCCAAAAAGATTCTCCGGTGCAATTGCATGCAGCCCAAACTATGCGGTTTTTATATATCGAGGGAGATTCAAGCAGGAAGTCCGGTGGAGACTCGAAGATATGGCGTTTCTCTCCGGTTTTCAGATTGAAAACCAAAATATACCAACTTGCTCTTACCTCGGACGGGTGATCGCAGGCAACGAAGGTATCATTCCAGGCCGATTGTGGCGAATAAGTAAGGTGCTCTCACAACGGCTGGCCGTCTACGGAAAAAACAGCCTTGCCTGAGGTCGGAGTACAGGCGGAAAGAAGTATTAGTGGTAAAAATACCAATACAAC
>CAZBQL010000156.1:0-4734 GCA_964493985.1 uncultured Dehalococcoidales bacterium | reverse complement strand
AGTTCATGTTTACTGCGCTGAGTAATTAATCAGGTTTCCCGTAATTTGCGTTAGGGGCGAATTTCCTTATCATTTTGCCGAAATTTCTTTACTCTCAAACATACTATCAACCCATACCTCTTTCGTCTCGCTTTTCCTTGGTAAGGGTAAGGGAGAGACTTACAAACAGGACTGGTTGCATTCAAGCACTGCTTATTAAGGGCATGAAGCGGTTGCTCGAGCAGGCAAGGAGTCGAGGGAGGGAATTATACAGATTATTTATACCCGCTTTCCTCTTTCTTTCAGTCGGTCCCTGATCGCATCGAAAACAGAACGCCTGGCTTTCATCAGTCGCCAGGTCATCGACTCTGATTGATCGGAACTATTTTCAGGTCTGTAACGTCTGGCAACGAATGCATCGAGGATATATTGTATCGAATCTTTCTCCAGGGGAAATTCTGAAACAAGCCGGGCACAATATTCGAGGGGTGTCTGGTAAGGTAAAGGTCCCAGGTTGGCCCGTTCAGCCAGTTCGCACATACCCGCATACACCTCTGATTCGTATTCGGAACTGCTCGGGCGTCTGTCACGAGCTTTTCTCCTGCGAAAGAACACGAAGTACATGAGTATAGCCACAGGTATGCCTATTCCCAGGAACAGGAACGGCCAGAACAATACGACGGATGTTGTATCAAGAGATACTTTTGAAGGCTGATAGTTTGAAGGTACGGTAGTTGATGGTATCATGAAATCCTGCATATACATATATGGGTCCCATATTTCAGTTGCCCCACCTCCGGTGAACGCTTCTACGCCCACTATACCTCTCGGAGAACTGCTTCCGGGTGTTGATTCGAATTCTGCCCATCCATATCCCGGAAAGTATACTTCAGCCCAGGCATGGCGGTTGCTGACGAGGACTGCATATTTACCTGAATCGGGATCAAGTTCGCCATATCTATAGCCGGTGCAGAACCGCGACGGTACACCAGCAGCGCGAAGCAGTACCACCATTGCCGTTGCGAAATCACCACATGCTCCTGATTTTTCACTGAAACAGAAAAATTCTACGGCATCTACCCCTTCCGGAGGATTGTCTGCTTTCAGATTATATGAAAACTGTGATAAATAATCACCGATAGCAAGAACTTTTTCGTATGGGGTCGTTGCGTTCGCAGTTATCTCGACGCTCAGCACCCTGACACGATCCGGTAAGCTATCGGGCAATTGCAGATAATATTGCTTGATTTCTTCCGGGTAATCGGTACCGGCTTCGGCAAGTTCGCCTGGAGAAGCAGATATCACACTTGAAGTAACGGTGTATTTTTGCCCGACGTCGAGAGTATACGGGGTTACAGTAGCAATAACATTCTCCGGGGTAAGCTGCCCATCCGGAGGACCGGATCCTGCCGGTGCCAGACTGTGAAGTGAGACAGGTGTATCGGATGAGATAAATTGCCCGGCTGTAAGCAGGATATCCGTTTTCAGAAGGACTTCTACGTCGAACGTTATCTCTTTCCTGCCCGTCAGATATTCTTCATTTTTCAGTGTTTGCTGTCCCTGGGAATACTCAATTACTTCGCTGTTGGTCCAGCCCGACGATTTATAGACATCATATACCCATGTTCGCCAGTATTGCGGAGAATCGGAAGCTACCAGGAAGTGCACATCATCACCAAAACGTTCATAGTTCCCGGCAAACAGGTACTCGCCCTGGTCTTCTGCAGCTACAAGCGGCTGCTTCCGTGGTACTTTTGCCAGAAAATTGTCAAGGAAATCCCCAACATTTTTTAGGATCGGTGTTTCATCAGCATCGATATTTGCAATCCTTCCGGGTGTGAAATTCGGTGTAAGCCAGGTAATCGTAGCAGCGAGGATACTGATACTGAGTAAAGAAGATGTTAACAATCGCGTGATCCTGTATGACGATTTTGTGCCGCTGGTCTCGACCAGAGACTTATTTTTCACCAACCTGACCTGACCGATGAGCAGCATGGCGAATACGAGGAAGAATATGAGAAATCCGTAGTAGTTCGACGGAAGATTACTAAGATTGATAAGAAGAACGATAGCTCCCGGAATAGCTACACCCCAGGCATTCTGCCGGCGTAAGACGAGCCACGTCGATATATAACCGAGGAACCAGGTGAAAAGGACCAGGAATATGACGAAGTGTATGGAAATCTCGTCTGGCCGGGACATGCTGACCACGCCCCAGAATGATTCAAGGGCTGCACCAAGTCGTTCATACCATGGCAGTTGTGAGGGCGGCAGAACGCTGAGTGTCTGCCATGCGGTCACTACCAGTCCGCCGGCTGTGACGATACCCCAGTTGACCGGACGGCGGAATTTTCTTTTTGCCAATATGACTCCTGTGATTATAGACAGAATTAAGACAAAGGTCAGTGAAGGCTGACTCTCCAGCCAGTTAGCCCGTTCGATGGACAGTATGGCTGTCTCGAGTGTGATAAACGTTAACAGGACTGTCATCCATTCCTGTTGTAGCCATGCCCAGAAGCGGAAACGTTTTGTTTTGTTTATTCTTGATGGTACCCCACCAAATCTATACGTCATTATTATTCTCCATACATGAGTGGTGATGAAACGTGCCTGCTGTCCAGTACCCTGGCAATATTATCATCTTTCCTCACAATATAGACCTGAGAACCGGCGGTTGAGAGGTCTCTCGCTATTTTCAGATTTCCGGACCTTCCTCCGAAACTGGCCGTGTCCAATAAGATCATCACCACCAGACATCCTCTGTTGCGAAGAGTATGTATATTCGTAATCAGGTCTTCTTCGATAAATGGTGTGATAATGATAACGACCGAATCTCTATCAAATCGTTCCATTTCTTCTGAAATAAGGTGGTCTACCGGCTCTTTTCCGGCGGCTCTTATCCGGGCAAGTGTTTCATCCACCCTGTATCTGAATTCGTCATCTGAACAAGGCGTGAATACATACCGTCGATCACCGGCCATCAGCAGACCGGTCTCTTTTCCGGCATCCAGGTATTTATTTAGCAGTGAGGAAGTAATTGTGACCGCGTAATCTTCGGTCGATTCTTCATGGGTTAATACATGGTCTTCGCGGCGCATATTCAGAACGAGCCATACATTCCGGGACTGATATCTCATCTGATCATTTTCGAAAACCTTTACCATGAGGGTGCCCATATGGGCGGTACTCGGCCAGTGGATGTGGTTTAGCGTATCCCCACTGTTGTACTCGCGGACCTGGCCTATCGTGGAACTCGTTTCACTTCTTAATAACTGACCTATTCCATATTCGGTCCCAACATATGTTTCCGGTTCAAAAAAAGGCAGAACAAGTGTCTCTGGAAACACCAGGAGTTTACGGGTTTCCCCCGAAATCCGGTTTAGAGTGATGAGACCGAGAGGATCCGAAGCTGAAATATTCACGCTTCCAAGCGAGTATAATCCTCTCCGCGAACAGTATGTTCTCGACTTCCACGAGTATGAATCTTCCCGTGAGAGGTCTAAAAAAATTGAATTCCCATATCCGGGTAAATCCGAGATTCCACTTACCATTAACCCGGATTTAGGAATGACACTATTGTTCGATATAGTGAATTCTTCTTCGAACCAGTCACCAACCCGCGAGTGTTCAGGAAGGTCTTTTACTTTGACCTCGATTCCGCGGGTATTCACAACCAACCAGAGAAACCCGAATACGAGTATAAGTGCTGAAAAAATGAAAAGTTGCCAGACCAGGAATGAGCCGGTAAAGAGCGCGAGAAGGGCAATCAGGACCGGTATTATAATAACGACAGGTTTAATTTTCATAATCTAACGTCCAGCAGAAACATTCTGAGTGAAAACCGGCGTCCTACGCAGGTTGCCGTTCATGGGGTACACCCGGGACCGGCACGGTCTGGAGTATCTCGGAAAGAATAGCATGGGCGTCTCCACTCCTGGTATTGGATGAGGTAAGGGGTTTTATACGATGTGACAGTACCGGGACGACCAGGGCTTTAACGTCGTCGGGAAGAACATAGTCCCGTTTCTCCATGAGCGCTCGCGCCTGAGAGGCCCGGTAGAGCGCCAGTGAACCGCGCGGTGAAGCTCCGAGGTATAAAGAGGAATGGTTGCGCGTCGCCCCGGTTATGGCGACGATATATTCTTTAATAGTGTTGTCGGCATGAATCCGGCTGACGAGTTCCTGTATCGAGATTACCTCACCGGCTGTTGTTACTGCTTCCAGTGTATCTATCGGGTGTACGAACTGCTGCCTGTCCAGGATATCTATCTCGTTCGATGACGATGGGTAACCAAGATTGATGGACATCAGGAACCTGTCGAGCTGTGTTTCCGGAAGCGGAAAGGTGCTTTCATACTCGACTGGATTTTCGGTTGCTAAGACATGGAACGGCGACGGGATATTATAGGTGGTTCCGTCCACACTAACCTGTTTTTCGCCCATACATTCCAGTAGAGCCGACTGTACTCTGGGATTAGCCCTGTTTATCTCGTCGGCCAGGATGATATTCGACATTACCGGGCCGGGGCGGTACTCGAAATCGGCAGTTTTCTGATTATATACCGATACCCCGGTTACATCACCCGGAAGCATATCGGGAGTAAACTGGATCCGTTTGAAGGTACAGTCGATAGATTTAGCCAGACTGCGGGCGAGCATAGTCTTGCCCACACCGGGCGGGTCGGCAATAAGCAGGTGCCCCTGGCTGATGATGGTCAATACGGCGAGTTCAACAGACTTTCGTTTACCTATTAT
>CAZBQL010000155.1:0-5004 GCA_964493985.1 uncultured Dehalococcoidales bacterium | reverse complement strand
GCAGGCGAAACGTATCCCTTCGGGAAGAGTCGGGTAAGCATGGAACGTATCGCCGATATCTTTCACAGTAAGCCCGCCTTTCATTGCCGTAGATATCTCGTGGATCAGGCTCGAAGCTTCAAGCCCCAGTATATGGCCTCCCAGGATACGTCCGGTACTCTCTTCAGCGACTATCTTGATCAGGCCGTCCGAATCACCGGAGACCATCATACGCGGCAGATAGCCGTAATCAAACCTGCCCACTTTCACCTTAAGCCCTTTTTCATGCGCCTGTTTTTCCGTCAGGCCGACACTGGCTACTTCGGGATCGCAGAAGGTTGCCTTCGGAAGGATATCGTAGTTGAGTTCTCTGTGAGTGTCGCCCGTAGCATTTCCTGCAGCGACTTCACCCTGTTCCCAGGCAATAAATGTAAACAGGAGCGTACCGGTAACATCGCCGGCCGCCCAGATATGCGGTACGTTGGTCTGGAGAGAAGCATCCACCTTGATTCCCTTCCTGTCGAACTCGACTCCGGCTGCTTCCAGGTTGAGACCGTCGATTCCCGGTTTCCTTCCGGCGGCGACGAGAATTTCATCATACTCTTCCTGCCGGCTGCCTCCGTCCGCTTTTTTAGTGATGATAAGTTTGCCATGGGACGCCGGTCTTACTTCATCTATCCTGGCTGAGGCAGACACGGTAATGCCCTGTTTGGAGAAAAGGTCCGTCAGCATGGCGGATATTTCCTCGTCCTCGTTAAACAAAATCCGTTCCAGCGCCTCATAGATATGCACTCTGGCGCCGAAAGAAGAAAATATCTGGGCGAACTCCACCCCGACGGCGCCGCCGCCGATAATAGCCAGCCGCTCCGGTATTTTTTCCAGTTCAAGCGCTTCGATGTTCGTGATATAACCTGTTTCTGCCAGGCCCGGTATCGGGGGTGCGGACGGCAGTGAACCGGTGGCGATAATGATTTTTTTGGCTGTGATAACCTCGTCACCGACAGCTACTTCTATGGGAGAGATGAACCGGGCGTCTCCACGGAAGAGTTTTATGCCCGCTTCGGTCAGTTCATCATCGAGTCCTTCGCTCATATCATAGATGATACTGTCTTTGAATGCTTTAACTTTTTTATAATCCGCTTTTTCGGTCAGAACGGGCAGCCCGAAGAAATCGGCGGTCTTCATTTTTTTATAGGTCCGGGCGGCGTGGACCAGGGCTTTAGTGGGAATACAGGCATGAAAGATGCATTCTCCTCCCACCTTCCCTTTTTCGATTATGCCTACTGAGCCGGTGTTCTTTTTGGCAGCTTCCGCCGCGTACTCTCCGGCGGTACCTGCTCCGATTACGAGAACATCCAAATTCTCCATTTTACTCCACCTCCTCCTCTGATACATCCGCCGGCCTATAGTGGCTGCACTGCGGGTCCTGGCCGAGATAGTCCTCCTCGCCATTGTTTCGTGCGCTGGCCAGGGCTATAGCGCGGCAGCCGCGGCATACCGCCCAGTACCGGCAGGTACGGCAGTTGCCATCGTAATAGCGCCGGCTGCGGAGAGATACCAGGACCGGCGATTCCGCCCATAGCTGGCGGAAATTGTCCCTCATTATGTTACCGATAGGCAGGTCCATGCGCCGGCAGGGCATTATGGTACCGTCCGCTGTGATCGTCACCCCGAATACACCGGCAGAACAGCCTCCAATCGGGAAATCCGTCACGGGAACTTCCCTGTCATCAACAATATTTGCCACGCTGATAAGCGGGTCGCGGGAGACCAGCTCAACCCCGCCACTGCTGGCGGAGTCCGCCAGTTTCCGGGAAAGTTCCGATAGCTGCTCCGCGGTAAGCATGTTTGCACTCAGCTCCTTACCGCGACCACAGGGGACCAGGCGGGAAAAACCGACGGCGCTTGCGCCCAGTTCTCCGGCAATCTGTACTACCGGGTCCAGCTCTCGATAGTTCAGGCTCGATACCGTCATATTGACATTTGCATCGACCCCTTCAGCGACGAGATTCCGGATGCCGGCTACAGCCTTCCTGAACGCCCCCTTACCGCGTATACTGTCATGAGTAGCCTCTACTCCATCCAGGCTGACCTGGACATCCTCCACCTTCGCTTCCCGTAATTTTCCGGCGATGCTGCCCGTTATCAATGTCCCGTTGCTCAGCAAAGATGTGTTAAACCCTCTCTGCCGGGCATAATGCAGCAGGTCGAACAGGTCATCGCGCAGGAATGGCTCTCCCCCGGTAAAATGAATGCCGGGTGACACTTCTACTTCGTAGTTTGCCGCCCAGCATTGCATCACGCCTGCAAGCCTGTCTATGGCCAGGCGTATCTCTCGATAGCCCATCTCTTCGACAGGAGACTGCTGGTAACAATGGTGGCAATGCAGGTTGCACCTTTCAGTGAGGTGCCACTGCAGGAAAAATGAAAATTTCGCATCTATCATATTAAATTATCTGACCGCCGTACCGGCAGTCTATTTGCTCTTTCAGCTTTTTCACTTCAGGCAACTCGTTGGGAGATGTTTGCTTTGCTCCAGAGCATCTTTGAACAGGGTGAAGAACCTTGCTTCTTTTTCCCGTGATATTCGCCTCATTTTTTTACCTCCTCACATACGACAGAATTGTATTAGCTTAAAACTAAATATGTGAAGAAGTTATAAAACCCGAAACTAAAAAATAACAGTTTTATTACATTTTATTAAACTGAAGAACCCGTGCAGTTTTATGTAGTATCGGTACGTTGAAAAGCCTTAATTTCTCTCAATATTGATTTCCAGTTGGTTAATTCCATTCACGTCTCTAAGAGACGAGACCATACCGGAAATAGTATTATTGATGATCTTACTGGCAAAGGTGTTAACTGGTATGTCAGCATTATTAAGAGTTATATGGACCTTGTTTGCTTCGATCGAGATATTCAGAGTATCTATTTTACCGGTCCCTTCAAGTGCCCCGATAATGCCTTCAGAAGTATGGTCGATAAATCCCTGTACAAAATAGTCGAGTTCTATAGGTTCATTATTAACGGAAAGAGTAATGTGTCTGCTCATTTTATAAATGCTCCTTTTTGAAAAATTCCAGGTATCAACCTGGTCTAAGTTTAAATGGTGGACTCTGGAAAAGTCATAAAATGACAGCAGCAAAAGTTACAAAAATATGACATTTCTGTTACTCACCGCCCTCACGTAACCATGTTTATTAAACTGCTCTACAGGTCTGCCTTGAAGCCTTATTTCTAAAATCTAAATCCTGAACAATATCGAATTACCAATCTCAAAACACGGGATTAATTCGCTTAATACCCGGTTATATAATATATTAAGTGTAAAAATATCAGATGAATGGACATTCATGTTAAAGGTTGTTACTGACAGCGTATCGGATATTCCTGCAGAGGTTGCTGAAAGTCTCGATATTACTGTCATACCGTTAATTATTCACTTTGGTAGCGAAACATTTAGAGATGGCATCGACATAGGTCGTGATGAATTCTATTCCAGGCTACAAACAGAATCAATCTTGCCCAAGACTTCTTCACCTTCCGTGGGTACTTTTACCGAAACATTTGACAGGCTTGGTGAAGAAAGTAATGAAATTTTAGCTGTGTTCTTGTCGCAGAAATTCAGTGCGACCTATGATACGGCATTACAGAGTCTGGGGTTAACGAAGAGTAAATGCCGGATAGAGATAATGGATTCTACACTCGGGGCAATGGGGCAGGGACTGCTGGTGATAGAAGCTGCGAAAAAAGCACAAATCGGGGCCGCCCTGGATGAAGTTGTTCAACATTTATACAAAATCATCCCACAGATACATGTGAGAGCGAGTCTCAGTAACCTCAAATATCTCGCTAAGGGAGGACGGATCGGGAAAGCCCAGGCATTGCTGGCATCGACACTCAAAATAAATCCCATTCTCGGCATTAAAGATGGTGAAGCGTTTCCTATTACAAAGCTGCGTTCCAGAGAGAAAGCTACCGAATGGCTTTATAGATATATAGTCAGTTTTGAAAACGTAAAGGCCCTGGCTATAGAATACGGAACAAATCAGGATGAGGCGTCAGGACTAAAAGAACGGCTGGCAAATGTGTTCCGTGACTCACCGTTATATATTTCCCAAATAAATCCGGTGATAGGAACTCATACAGGGCCAGAAAGCCTGATAGTCAGCGTTCTTTCAGGAGATAGCTAAAACCCCAAACTTATTTCTCTCAAAAAACCTTTAACGCCCCGAGTTCATCTTATTAGTCTCGAATAGTCAACCGGGAACGATTCTCTTGATGCTACCTCAAATTGCTGGACGAAAGGACTTTCAGAAAATAAGTACGCGATAAGAAATCATACTGCCCTAAGAATTTTCTTTTTCGTCTCTGCCAGCAATCTGACAGGCGCAAAAAATCCGGAGGGGTAAAGATAATCTTCACCAGACTCATCTATGATTCTTACTTGGCCGTGTTGTTCTGCTTCTTTATCCGGTATTTTTTCATAAAGCTTTCGTAATTCCAGTGAAGCCTGATATCCTTCATTGTTAACACAGAGGAGAAATTTTTTTTTCATAATCTTATTCCAGGGACTTCTTTATCTTGATTTCTTCCCTTGCCGTGTCCTTCATACCAGTGCAGTTCAGCTATTTTTATCGTCCCGCCTGACAACTCTATTTTAGTAATTCCCTTACGTTTTCTCCACTTTGCGTCACCATATGCACGATTCAGTCTTTTTAACTCGCGAATACCGTGTGTTTCGGCTATGGTTTCAATCCACCGAATATCATCCAGGATCTCGAAATCCATATTTCATTATATCACTTCACAACAATACAGAGTTATATGGATGATTAAGGTTTTTTATAGGAGCATCATCAAACGGGATTCGAACCTTCTCAGGCTTAAAATCAGAAAGGGATTTGTGAACAAGCAGAAGTTTTAAAGCTAAATAGGGGAATTGGTAGCGGGGGTTGGATTCGAACCAACGACCTCCGGGTTATGAGCCCGACGAGCTTCCACTGCTCTACCCCGCGTCACTGT
>CAZBQL010000154.1:0-5295 GCA_964493985.1 uncultured Dehalococcoidales bacterium | reverse complement strand
TAGTCTAGGTTTTTTCATGCGGAAAATAATTATAAGCAAAAGAGAAGGTAAAGAAATCGATCGTAAACTAATCACTTTATTCTTTGCTAGCGGTTTAGCACTAATAGTGCTAGTCGTTGCATATATACTGGCTTTATAGATTTGCTGAGAATAAATGATTATAATTCATCAAAAACGTCAATGATTGAATACATATTATAATCTTTGACTCTTTGTTTTATTGCAGTAAACTTTACAATAAAATTGGCCCAACCGACCACCTGCTTCGAAAGATCAACCAAGTGGTCGATTTTTCTTTTATCGCCGATCTTGTTAAGGATAGGTACACTCCCGACTTCGGCAGACCAGCGGAAGATCCTGAATTCATGCTCAGACTCTGCCTGCTACAATATCTTTACGGAGACTCGGACAGGCAGGTCGTCGAGAACGCCAGGCTTAACCTGTCATATAAGTATTTCCTCGGCCTGGCTGTGGACGGAGAAGTCCCGGATGATACCACCGTCTCTTACTTCAAGGCAAAACGTTTGGGCGAGGAGAAATTCCGCCAGGTCTTTGAACAGATCATCCGGCAGTGCATCGAGAAAGGACTGGTCAAAGGGAAACAGATAATAGACTCCAAGGAGTGCGGGGGAGTTTTTAAGTTTACATAATACGCGTCAACCTGGGGTTCTGGGTGATACCGGCTGTTCGTCCACGCTTTGCAATCGGTTTATCATCTATTTCATGCAGGTCTGCGGTAAAATCGATAGGTGGTGCGCCGCTGATATAGCTTCCCACACCGAATCCATCGACGGGAGTACCCGACTTCAGGAATCCCCTGATCCGGTCGGGAGTGATACCGCCGCTGACAAATATCTGTACCTTTGTGTAGCCGGCAGCGTCCAGGGTATTTCGTACCTTTTCAACGAGTTCCGGAGTGACGCCACCGAGTTCGGATGGTGTATCGAGCCTGACACTATCCAGTCTTTCGCCCAGAGCCTGTGCAACCCGCAGGCTTTCCTCATTTTCATCCAGGAACGTATCGACCAGTGAAATACGGGGAACGCCGGAATCCATGTGCCTGTCGAAAGCGAGGGTAGCCGCGACGGTATCTCCCATTATCAGGATCAGGGCATGCGGCATCGTCCCGGAAGGATTAACTCCAGCCAGTGAAGCGCCGGAAACACTGGAGCAACCGGAACATCCTCCAACCATTGCCGAGTAGTCCATAATGGCGGCGACATTGGGGTGAACATGACGGACTCCGAAGCTTAATACGGGAAGACCGGCAGCCGCTTCGACACATCTACGGGCGGCGGTCGCCCATCCGCTGCTGTGGGCGAGTATCCCATCGATAGCCGTCTCGTATAACCCGTAACTCCGGTAGGGCGCCTTGATACGCAGCACTACTTCCTTCGCATCCATGACGTCGCCTTCATTGAGCGCCCATACTTCGCATTCCACTCCCGCAAGCACCTTTTTCAGCAAGACCTTGACCTCTTCCATACCGCAGAGAATTCCGGCACGCGCAGGGAAAATCTCCATTACGGCAACCGGATTTATGTTTTCATTACGGAGTATAGAGAGAGTGTGGGCAAAGTAAATGTCCGCTGTCTCGCCCTTTAATACCGCTTCCGAAAGTATAAATCCAGGAATTCTCTTTTTGTCATCCATTGTCATTTTATAAGTGTTACTCCCAGTACATTTTCCATATGCTCCAGCGCAAAACGGTGGGCATCGGCATCGGGCGACGATACACAATCAACCGGTACTTCTACTTCATAGTCCCGGTTCCGGGCGTCGGCTGCCGTATGCAGGACACAGATATTGGTCAGGACGCCACAGATTACCAGTTTATCAGGTCTCAATTCTTTAAGCCTGTCTTCAAGCGTCGTATCGAAGAAACCGCTGTATCGGCGCTTCGGGATTATTTCACCGTTATAATCCGCGAGTTCCGGTATAACCTCTGTCTCCGGGGTGCCTTCGATACAGTGTGGAGGAAACATTCTGAATTCAAGGTCATCGGGGGCGTGATTGTCGCAGATATAGATTACCGGCGAACCGTTTTTTATTTCTTTCTCCAGGAGTTCCTGAATGTGCGGAATAATGCGGCGGCATTCCTCGCCTATATAAAGCGGATAACCCTCTTCAAGGAATCCCCTGAGCATATCGATGACCAGTACTGCATTAGCCATCATGACCTCTCTTGGTGTCTCTATACGATTACTACTCTCTTATCGTCGTCCTGCCGGATAATTATGCCGACTTCAATAGCTTCAGGGAGCATATTACTAAATTCATTCGCTTTTTCAGGTGAACAGACAACTGTCATACCAATCCCCATGTTGAACACGTGGTACATCTCCATAAGGTCGACATTCCCCCGTTCCTGTATCAGCTTGAAAATTGGCGGTACCGTCCAGGCTGAAGAATCGAACCGGGCTGCGGTCCCGTCCGGGAGAATACGAGGGACATTATCAAGAAGCCCTCCACCCGTAATATGGGCCATGCCTTTAACAAGCGGCAGACAAGGCTTTATCTGGTTGTAGTAGCAGCGATGCGGTTCAAGCAAAGCTTCACCGAGGGTACTTCCCAGTTCGGTATAACGTACATCGAGTACTTCCTTCGTCTCGCCGAATATGTTTCTGACCAGAGAATATCCGTTAGTGTGGAGGCCGCTGGACGGCAGACCGAGTATCATATCACCCGGCTGAATAGCGCTGCCGTTGATTATCTTACTTTTCTCTACGACACCTATAATAAATCCCACCAGGTCATATTCCTCCGGCGCGGAATACAGACCGGGCATTTCCCCCGTTTCACCGCCTATCAACGCGCAACCAACTTCCTTACAGGCGGTCACAAGCCCTTTGACGATGGACTCCACTTTATCCGGAATCATCTTGCCGGAGCCGATATAGTCAAGAAAAAAAAGGGGGTCGGCGCCGCCGGTGAAGATATCGTTTACACAGTGGCTGACGATGTCTATACCGACCGTATCATGCTTATTCATTGCGTTCGCAATCTTGGTCTTGGTACCTACCTGGTCGATACTCGATATGAGTACCGGCTCATTATAACCTTTGAATTCATACATCCCGCCGAAGAAACCGACACCACTGAGTACTTCCGGGCCCAAAGTGGTTTTAGCAAGCCTACCGATACGTTTTACCGCTTCTTCTTTGACATCGATGTTTACACCGGCTTCAGCATACGTCTTTTTCATGACCGTACCTCCGTTGAGATGTTATGACTTACGGCGGAAAAGTCTTTTCAATTTGCCCGGCGACCTTTCAGGCTTCTCCTGAGCATCAACAATTATCATCTCGCCACCGCAGTTTCTATAATATTCGCACGGGAAAATTCCACGTGGTTCCTCACCCCGTGCTCTTACGGAATTCTGCCAGGCATCCATCCCGGCGAGTACCAGTTCTATAGCTTCCGGGTCAGATAATTCCTTGCCACATCTGTCACACATTAATTTTTTCATATGTTCCTACCTGTACCGGAGATATTCACTAAATATGTTTCAACGGCTGTATTTCTTAACGAAACGTTTCATCCTGAGAAGCGCTTCGTTTATATTTTCCATAGAGGTAGCGTAGCAGCACCTTACATATCCTTCACCATATTCTCCAAAAGCGGAACCTGGTACTACAGCAACCTTTTCTTCTTTCAGAAGAGTCTCCGCGAATTCTTCAGATGTCATTCCTGTTGATTTTATCGAAGGAAAGACATAAAAGGCACCCTTCGGTTCAAAACAGGATAAACCGATATCAGCCAGCCCCCGCAGAATTACCCTTCTTCTCTTACCATAGTCTTCCACCATTTCAATAACACTGGATTCACCGCTGCGAAGAGCTTCAAGAGCGGCAACCTGGGCCATTGTGGAAGCACACATCATCGTGTACTGGTGTATTTTCGTCATAGCAGCAATAATCCCGGCTGGAGCGGCAGAGTACCCGATACGCCAGCCTGTCATTGCATACGCCTTGGAAAATCCACCGAGTAATATGGTACTGGATTTCATTCCCGGAAGGGCGGCGAAGCAGGTATGTTCCGTATCATAGACAAGTTTAGCGTATATCTCATCCGATACCACGATAAGGTGGTTTCGCAAGGCTATATCGGCAATCTCCATGAGCTTGTTGCGGCTCATTACGGCACCGGTAGGATTTGCCGGATATCCGATCAGTATAGCCCTGGTTTTTTCGGTGACAAGTTTTTCCAGATCGGGCGGGTTTATCTCAAAACCATTTTCCTGTGAAGTGGGGATTTTCACAGGTATACCGCCAGCCATGACCACACAGGCTTCATAGGCAACATAGCACGGATCGGTCATAATAACTTCATCTCCCGGATTCAGCAATGCTCTCATCGACAAATCGAGTGCTTCGCTTGAGCCTACTGTAATCAGCAATTCGGTACCAGGACTGTAGTCAAGGTTATATTCATCCGCCAGGTATCGAGACAGTTCCTGTCTTAACTCAGGAGTACCGGAGTTAGAAGTATACATCGTATATCCTTTTTCAAGGGACTTGATAGCTGCTTCGCTGATATGCCATGGAGTTGAGTAATCAGGTTCTCCGACACCGAGAGAAATCACGCCTTCCGTCGAAGCCAGGAGATCGAAAAATCTGCGTATTCCGGATGGAGATAGACGGTTTGCCCTGTCTGAAATGTGATATGCTTTTCGTTTTACGAGGGGATTATCAGGCATAGTATACTCCATGCATTTCTATACCGGTTATCAGAGTATAACCGGCTGTCTTTTTACTTCTTCTTTTTCCTCTATCAACTCGCCATCTTCCTTATATCTCTTCAGCAGGAATTGGGTAACGGTAGCCTGTACTCCTTCAATGCGGGAGAGTTTCTGAGAAACGAAATCTGCGATCTCTTGATTGGTCTTGCCCGTTACCAGGACAAAAAGGTCATAAGTACCGGAAACGAGGTATACGGTACGGGTCTGCGGAAAGCGGTAAATACGCTCTGCTATAGAGTCGAAGCCCACATCCTTCTCAGGGGTGAGTTTAACCTCTATCAACGCCTGTACCTGTTCGTTTTCTACCTTGTCCCAGTTAATTATCGCCTTATACTTCAGAATTACCCGGTCTTTTTCGGCCTGCTTAATAAAACGGGAGACCTCTGCGGTGGAGTGACCGGTCATTGCCGATATTTGTTTCGTTGTGGTACGGGCGTCGTCTTCAAGGATTTTCAGTATCTCTTTATCCATAATTCAAGCCCCCCCAAGCAGCTCTATTACCGGGTTGTTACCGGCCTGTCTCATTATAGCAGAGATGAAACGATTTGTTAGTA
>CAZBQL010000153.1:0-5368 GCA_964493985.1 uncultured Dehalococcoidales bacterium | reverse complement strand
CTTTATTATCGTCCCCTCCAGGGCCGTAAATAGGTGAAAAAATAGAAAAAAGAATAAGCCTCTCTGTAGACAGAACTCAGAACTTCAGACCAGGTCTGGCGTCCGTAGTAATCATCTCCATCTGAGTTAAATAAGTTTCTCATATTATTCTCATATTTCTTACGGTATAATATTATCGTGCAGATACTCATCATCGAAGATGAAGAAAAAATCGCCAACTTCTTGAGGCGCGGTCTTCTGGAAGAGAGCTATGCTGTTGACATTGCCGGTGACGGTGAAGATGCTTTGTATAAATTTGAAATTAACGAGTATGATCTCATCATTCTGGACCTTATGATACCTAAGGTAGATGGTATTACGGTATGCTGGAAGATCAGAGAGGTTAATACCAGTATTCCTATACTGGTATTAACAGCCAAAGATGCTACTGAAGATAAAGTCAAAGGACTCGACGCGGGTGCTGATGACTATATGACAAAGCCTTTTTCCTTTGCTGAACTTTCCGCAAGAGTCAGGGCTTTGCTTCGGAGGGGTAAAAAAGCAGACCCCACAATCTTAACGATTGACAATCTGTCGCTCGATCCGGCGACAAGAACTGCTAAACGCGGAAACAAAACGATTGTCCTGACAGCGCGGGAATATGCTCTTCTTGATTATTTTATGCGTAATCCAAATCGAGTGTTGACAAAAACAGAACTGCTGGAACACGTGTGGGATTATAACTATGATGGGCTTTCCAATGTTCTTGAAACCTATGTGAAGTACTTGCGGAAGAAACTCAAGTCATGTCCAGAGGAGAAAGAACTTATCCATACGATGCGAGGTTCGGGATACATCTTAAAGTAGAAATTTATGTTTAGAAAAGCAAATATTAAACTGACTCTCCTTTATTCCACCCTATTTCTCGTTTCGTTCTGGTTATTTAGCGCCGGGCTCTATATCTGGATGGAAAATTCATTTGGGGAAAACTACGTCATTGAAGTAGAGCAGCAGGGTGAGTCTGAATTTGACGAAGAAGAGATAAACATTGTAGATATTGCCAGCGCTCTTGCCATGGACAGGCTAAGAAACACTCTTCTTGTCCTCAATGGCGTACTGATATTGGTGGTTCCCTGTCTGGCATGGCTTATGACCCGGCGTACGCTTGCTCCCGTGCAGCGTATCCACGAGCAACAGAAGCAGTTCGTTTCCGATGTAGCCCACGAACTTAGGACTCCTCTTTCGATAATGAGCGGTGAGTTGGAGGTTGAACTGAGAAAGGAACGCACACCCGCAGAGTATCAGCAAGTTTTGACCAGCAGCAAGCAAGAAACTGATCGCCTGATCGAGCTTGCAGAGAACCTTTTATTCCTGGCAAGGGCGGACCAGGAAAGGCAGACAATCGAGTTTGAGAAAGTGGATGTAACGGACCTGATTGGCAACATTATTGCCAGCCTCCAGGATGAAAGTATAAAAAAAGGAATAGCGATATACCTTAAACCAGAAGAAGAACCCACATTCGTCCGTGGGCAGCCAGTTATGCTCGGACGCCTCTTTTTTAACCTCATCCATAATGCTATCCGATATACCCCATCGCAAGGAGGGGTCTGGATTTTCCTAGAAACCGGGAAACGATACGCAGAAGTAAAAATAAGAGACACCGGTGCTGGAATAGCGCCGGAAGATAAAGAGAGGATATTCAATAGATTTTACAGGGTAGATTCATCCCGTTCTAAGACGAAGGGTTACGGTCTGGGTCTTGCCATCTGTAAGTCAATCGTTGACTTGCATCACGGAAGAATAATCGTTCGCTCCTCCTTGGGGCAAGGCTCAACATTTACTGTAATTCTCCCCCATAGTTAAGCACTTATTCTCAGACTATTCTCACGTTATTCCCATCTTGTTTTTGTTATGCTGATACCATCCGGAAGAAAAGGAGATGAATAGCAATGTTGAAAAAATTATTAATCGGAGGCGGTATCGCTGGTGTGCTTACTACAGGGATTATCATTGGCAGCCTTACCCTGGCGCCAGCACTTGCCCAAAGCGGGAATAACGCTACAGACCAGGGACAGGCCACCATCAGCGCCGCTGACGCTGAGGCAATAGCATTAGCAGCCAACCCGGGTACTAGTGTCGACGAGAACGATCTTGAGAAGGAAAACAGTGTACTGGTGTACAGCATTGAGTTGAGTAATGGCACAGACGTTGCCGTAGACGCCAACACTGGGGAAATACTTCAGACAAGGGTGGATGACGAGGATAATAAAAAAGAATCAGAAGACCAGGATTCCGCCGAAAACGAATCTGGTGCTGATGTCGAGGAGCAGAATGAAGTCGACGAGCAACTACCATTAGGCGACGCCAAAATCACTCCCGAACAAGCCAAATCGGCAGCATTAAGCCAGTATCCTGAAGCTAACATCATCAAAGTAGAACTTGAGAATGAGAATGGTTCACTAGTATATGGCGTGGCACTGACTGTAAATGGCAAAGTCTATGATGTAAAGGTAGACGCCAACAACGGGAATGTTGTGCGAACAGAAGCAGACGAACCTGAAGGACAAAGCAACGACTTTAACGAACAAGAAGCTATCGAAGACTAGAATCAGCTGGCATTCCCTAACGGTGGGGGCAGGGACGAGTAATCTCCGCCCCTACCGACATTGGGACATATATTGGAACTACGAAAGAAAAGAGCATGAAAACTAACATCGTGAAAGCAAAACACATTTTGGCTTCTCTGGTCCTACTTGTAGTCCTTTTGGCAGCTACCGGCTGCGCATTACCCGGTACGGCTACCTCTCTGTCGCCTAGCCCGGCACCAGCAGTTGCTACCCCAATCCCGATTAGTCCTTCGCCGGTACTGGTTGATAGCACAATGGCTTCGCCTTTTCCCGATTTTGTCTCTGTAATAGCCAATGTCAGACCATCGGTGGTGGCGATTACCACTGAGGTTACGGGGTTCAGCAGGTTCGGCGGGGCATTTACCCAAGAAGGTGCTGGCTCAGGCTGGATTATTGATAAAGATGGGCTTATCGTTACCAATAATCATGTTGTCGAGGGCGCCAATAGTATTACGGTAACTCTAGAGGATGGCCGTACTTTCCCTGCTGAAACAGTACATACTGACCCTGTTGCCGACTTGGCGGTGGTTAAGATTAACGCACAGGATTTACCGGCGCTCCAGATTGGGGACTCATCCAAGTTGAATGTCGGCGAGCATGTCGTAGCTATTGGCAATTCACTAGGTATGGGGATAAGCGCTACCGAAGGGATTGTCAGTGCTCTGGGGGTATCTTTATCCGTATCTCCGGGTCAGACTCTTTCTGGGCTCATCCAGACTGATGCTGCCATTAATCCAGGTAACAGCGGTGGCCCCCTGGTTAACTCACAGGCAAAAGTGGTCGGGATTAACAGTGCCAAAGTAGCGCAGGTAGGCGTAGAAGGTATGGGGTACTCCATAAGTGTCAAAGAGGCGATACCCATTATTGACCAGTTGATTACGAACGGCTATGTCATACGACCTTATCTTGGGGCGAGCCTGTATACGGTTGACCAGTTTGTGGCTTTCAGGTACGGACTAGCGGTTGATAAAGGAGTACTCGTAACCGATGTTGCTTCCGGAAGCCCGGCGGATACAGCGGGACTGAAGCCCGGCGATATTATTACTGCCATTAACGATAAGGAAATCAGTGAAGAAGGTGCACTGACCCAGACCATTAATGCCAGTCAAATCGGCCAGAAGATAAAATTGACCTACTGGCGTGGTAAAACTCAAAATAATGCTGATATAACCCTTTCTCAAAGTCCTCCACCCGGTCAGTAATATGCCATATGATGAGAACCGTTTTCTGAAAATAGAACGATAATGAACAAGAAAGGGTTGGAATAACAATGATGACGAAGACCATAAGAACAATTATCATAGCTCTGGCTATAGGTACACTCCTTCTTGTCGGCTTTGCCAATGGTTGTGCTACGAGCACGTCGAATACCTTTGCACAGGTGCCAGCTTCAAACAGTCAAAGTACAAACGAAGTGGACAGTGATGGCGATGGTATCCCTGATACCGCCGAGAAAGTATTGGGAACTGATCCACTAAACCTAGATACAGACGGTGATGGTATTAATGACTTGCAGGACAAGACCCCAACTATAACAGACACCCAATTTCAGCCATCTACAGGGCCAGTCGGCTTTAGGATAGCGAATCTCATGGTCGAAAACAATTACGACCCCATAGCCAAGCATGATGCCCCCGATCACCTTGAAATAGAACTGCAAAATACTGTGGGCAAGGATATTAACAATCTAGCAGCTTATTATACCATCACAGATTCGACGTCAAATCAAAAAGAGGCCTATGTTCACCCTCTAGATGGTCTGACACTGAAGGCTGGCGAGACAATAAACATTCATTTCGATCAGATAGAAGGTGCGGAACACTTCAGAGCTAATCCTAACGGTTTGTACTATACCTCCAAGAATGAACTGCATTTCTCGGTGACAATCATTGCAAGCGGGTACGAAGCACAAAACGCTGAGGTAAATAAAGATGCTGGAGGAGCTGAAGTCCCGGATTAGGAGATAAGGCGCTAAACTGGCAAGACCTAGCCGGATTTACGCAGCAGTCTCTTTTGATGCAAACTCTGTATATCATTCTCAGGAGGGTGACTAACGGTGGAAACTAATACAGTCAACCAAGATATCGAAAAAAATAACTACATAGTGGACACCCAATCGATCACCAAAAAATATGGAGACTTTATTGCACTCAGGAACCTGAGCTTACGTGTGGGGGAAGGAGAAATCTTTGGTTTTCTGGGGCACAATGGTGCCGGGAAAACCACTACCATCAATATCCTGACTACATTACTGGAACCAACAAGCGGTAGTGCTACCGTGGCAGGATTCGATGTAGTTAAAGATAGCATGAGTGTGAGAAGACAGGTTGGCTACCTGCCGGAAAACGTGCAGCTTTACGAAGGGATGACGGTATACGAAAATCTTGACTATTTTGCCAGGCTTTCGGGGATAAACAAACCGCATCGCCGGATAGTGGAAGTCCTTGACCTCCTGAATGTTAGCTACAGTGATGAAAAAATATCGGCATTATCCAAGGGAATGCGGCAAAGAATTGGCATCGCCCAGGCTATAGTGCATCGACCGCGGATTCTTTTTCTTGACGAGCCGATATCAGGCCTTGACCCATTCGGAGTCAAGGAGGTACGCGATATTATTCTGAAACTAAACCGGGAGTTCGGTATGACCATATTTATGAATACGCACCTCCTGTCGGAGGTAATGCAGACCTGTTCCAGAATAGGAGTACTCAGTCATGGTGAGTTGATATATGCCGACTCCCTGTCCAACACGCTCAAACAGT
>CAZBQL010000152.1:0-5439 GCA_964493985.1 uncultured Dehalococcoidales bacterium | reverse complement strand
TGGCTCCCCGACTTGGACTCGAACCAAGAACCTAGCGGTTAACAGCCGCTCGCTCTACCGATTGAGCTATCGGGGAACATTCAACTTGAGGGTGGTATTGCAACATTGAATATTATCGCTGTTATTGGAGCGTAAGTCAAGATTGCGAACTCAATAATCTGTTAACAAATCTCTCAGGTATTTGCTGCATTTATCACTCTTTAGAGATTCAGATTGTTCGCCTTTTATGGCTTCTGAACGTGTTGGATATGTTATAGGCGGAGATTTCCACAGGTATCGGGCACAAGACAGCAAAGAAGAAAAAGCGGTAATTCCTGCTAACAAGTCCTCTTAACTCTTTGAAGTAAATTCCTTAATCATCCTTGATAAACCTTCTTCGAGCGTATACCGGGGACTAAAACCGAATGATTTCGCTTTTGTGATATCAGCGTAACTATGTATGATGTCACCCGGTCGCGGTTCCCTGTATTCCGGTCGAACGTCAGCACCACCTAAACGAATAATGGTATCCGCGAGATCATTAATGGTTATGGTTTCTCCACGACTGATATTGAATATTCCTGTAGCATCATTTTCTGCTACCGTGATCATTGCCTGTACGACATCACTCACGTAGGTGAAATCTCTCGTTTGCTTTCCGTTACCGTATATGATGGGAGGATCACCTTCCAGTATTCTCTTTATGAAATTAGGAATAACGGCGGCATACTGAGAATTAGGGTCTTGCCTGGGACCAAAGACGTTGAAAAATCTGAGACAGATTGTTGGTAATCCGTATGCCGCATGGAATGCGTTACAGTAATATTCTCCGGTAAGTTTTGTAACTGCATAAGGAGATATAGTACAGGGAAGCATATATTCTCTTTTAGGAAGTTCAGGATCGTCACCATAAACGGCTGCTGAAGAAGTATATACTACCTTTTTCACCTTATTTTGCCTTGCTGCTAAAAGCACATTGAATGTCCCGTTAATGTTAATCTCATGGTATGCTTCCGGTTGTTCTACGCTTTGCGGGACACTGCCCAGTGCAGCCAGGTGAAATACATAATCTGCGTCTGAAAAGATCCGGTTGAGGGCGCTAAGATTGGTGATGCTTTCCTGTATAAAAGTCATTTTATTCGATGATAGCAGCGGTTCTATATTACTGATTTTACCGCTGTAAAGATCGTCGATGACAGTGACGGAAAAGTCATGATTTACCAGTTCTTCAGTAAGATGGGAACCGATAAACCCGGCTCCTCCGGTAACAACGGCTTTATTCATGTATCTCCAGTCTATGGTATCATTAGTATCAGAAAGACTCTGATGTAGCTCATTATGAATGAGTACCCAATTTGCGTCAAGTATGTTTGAATGAAAAAAACACATTAAGTCAAAGGTTGCATAAAATTTGAGAAACTTCGTGATTATGATTATCATAAAGCAGCTAACGTACTATCATCCAGGAGGTGTAAAGTGGATGAGCAATTTGGCCAGCAGAAATTCGCCGTACTGATAGACGGGGACAACGCACAGGCATCTCTACTTCCCGAAATACTTACGGAAGTAAGCAAAGCCGGGCTAATCACCATTAAGAGAATCTACGGTGACTGGACAACCACTGCCATGAACCAGTGGAAGGATACGCTCCACCAGAATGCAATCCAGCCTGTCCAGCAGTTTCGGAACACACGAGGTAAGAACGCTACGGACAGCGCAATGATCATAGATGCTATGGACCTGCTTCACACAAATGATTTGCAGGGATTCTGTATTGTATCAAGTGACAGTGACTACACGCGCCTGGCGACACGGATAAGAGAGAACGGGCTTTTCGTGATAGGGGTGGGCGAGAAGAAAACCCCGGAAGCTTTTGTCAATGCCTGCAACCAGTTCATTTACTCGGAAAATTTGAGTAAAGTGAAAGTTCCACGGAAGAAGAAAGGGGCGAAGAAAGCTGAGGAGCAGGATAGTTCCGACCCTTTACCACTTCTTATTCAGGGATTCGAGATGGCTGCAAAGGAAGATGAATGGGCTTTCCTCGCCGCGATAGGTAACAGTCTACGGCAACTGGACCCCGCATTCGATCCACGGACTTATGGTCATGAAAAACTGCAATCACTCCTCAAACAATATCCTGAAGTGTTTATCCTGACCCACGACAGGTCTAAGAAACCTCCGGTAGTAAACGTATCATTGAATCCCCGGTATAATGGGAATTAGGAAGGCTAATAATTCACGCGGATTTCTTTGCTTTCTGTTGCTGGCATTGATAAAATGCAGAGATTGAGACGAAATTCTTTTTCCGAGCTGTAAATAATAATAAAAGACAGGAGGTCTTCAGGTACCATATGGAGAAACCAGCAAATTGGTCCGAATTATCATGGGAACAGAAAAGAGAGGTAAGGTTCCAGGCATGGCGGGATGCTGAAGGGGTAGATTTTATCAATAATGAAGCCGAAGAACTATACAAGACAAGAGTAGAACGTTTCATTAAGGCTATCAAACTGGAGGAACCTGACCGCGTACCGGCTATGCTTCCGGTGCACTCGTACCCGGCGATTTACGGCGGCTCGAATTTTCACGGGATGATGTATGACTATGACAAAATGCGGGAATGCTGGATAAAATTCATGGATGATTTCGGCGATATGGATACATTCAGCGGGCCGGGACTCATTCCTTCCGGCATAATATCCGAAGCAATGTGTTCAAGGGTAACACTTCTTCCGGGAATCGGTCTCCCTGAGGATTCACCTACCAATCAATTTGTGGAGGGTGAATATATGAGTCCCGAAGAATACGACCTTCTTGAGATGGATGAGTCCGATTTCAATATCAGGACGATGCTGCCACGTACAACAGGGCTCTTCGAGTCTTTCAAAAAACTCCCTCCGTTGCGCATGCTCCAGGGTGCGGCATGGGTAGCTGCATTAGCAGACCCGGATATACGTAAGACTTTCCAGACACTGATGGATTTAGGTGACGAGTATAAGAGATGGACCATTGCTAACCAGGAAGTAAGGGACCTTGTACTGTCGCGCGGTTATCCGCCGCTGATGGGTGCCGGACTTATGGCCGGGGCCCCGTTCGATTTCCTTGCCGATATGCTGAGAGGTACGCGGGGAATCAGCCAGGATATGTTCCGCCGCCCCCGGAGAATCCATGATTATATGGAACGCCGGTTGAAAATGAATCAGGATGCTATCAGGGACTTTCCGATTACGATAAGTCCGATCGCTATGATGCCACTGCACAAAGGTGACGATATGTTCATGTCCGATAAGCAGTTCGATGAGTTCTACTGGCCGACGCTGAAGGCTACTTTCCTGGCGATGATCGAAGAAGGTATCGTACCGATGCCGTTTGCCGAGGGGAGGTATACATTACGCCTGAAACAGATCAATAACACACCTCCGAGTGGAGTTGTCTGGTACTTTGACCAGACGGATATGGAACTGGCAAAGAAAACACTCAAAGGTATTTGCTGTATTGCCGGAAATGTACCTTCGTCAATGATTATGACCGGCACACCCGATGCTATCAAGGCGGAATGCCGTAAGTTGATAGAAGCCTGTGCTCCGGGTGGAGGATATATACTCGCTGCCGGTGCCAGCGTTGAAAAGGGAGATATCAGCAACCTCAAAGCTATGATGGAAGCCGCGAAAGAATACGGAACATATAAATAGTATATATCTACGAAAAAACTGAGAGGGGACTCGATTTCGAGCCCCCTTTTTTTGTATTTATTGAGAACCGGAATCCGACCATTTTTCTGCTAAAGGGCCTGCCCATTTTACGTGATATTTTTGACCCTGGGATGCTTTAACCAGCAGGATTATCCACAAAATAAAGGCTAATATTGAAACAAGAATATAGATTATGGTACCGAGAACAGGTACCCAGCTAAGAATCAATCCGGCAACGGTTAGTGCGCCGAAAACCACTATGGACTGTAGTGCATGGAAACGTACGTACTTGTTGTTCGGTTCGAGGATGAGGAAGACGATACCGCTTACCCAGCCTAAAATGTAGGCCAGCATTCCGGCAATTTTCTCATCCAGGCCTGTTGAAGTGTCTGCCATAATTACCTCCCGGTTATGTATTTTGAATAAGAGTATAACAGGCAGGCTTAATAGTCAATACCGGGATGAGTATCATCACATCTCGTTGAGGATTTCCTTTAAGGTTTTTAGATTTACTACATCCTCAAGATTATACCGCAGGAGTGTCTCAAGAGCTTCCAGGTCGGCAGAGTAGAGATATCTGTTCCAGAGACGAATAGCTTCGAGTCCGTCGACACCTTCGGACTCACGACTGATGCCAAGCTGTTTTTCGACGCCTTTCAGTCCGCCCTTCAAGTTATTCCGCCAGCACTGGAACATTAAGTCGCAGTGGTCATACATCTCGGCAAGATTAATTCCGAGATGCTGATAGATGAAGGGCAGGTCAAAACGGGCACCGTTATATGTATAAATCGTATCCACTCCTTCAAGTATCGCGAGAACTTCCGTCCTGGTTATATCTCTGCCGACGAGCTGGACAGACCGTGATTCCATACCCGAACAGATATAGAATCCTATTACCGTAATTTCACTTTCCCATGGAGAAAGCCCTGTGGTTTCTATATCTATGAATGCTTCGACAGATGAATCCAAGATATCTACTCCGGTGTCTACTTTTATCATTATACAATACAGGGAAGAAGAACATAAGCGTGATAAAGAAACTGTGATATCTGGTATACTAAAAGTAGATCTGTTACTCATACATTGAAAATAATCAGGTGAGGTGAAATGATGGCTGTAGATGGTACATACGATGTCGAGGTTTCAATGCCTGAAGGGAAACGTTCGTTGTCAATTACCCTGAAATCCGAGGGCAATTCTCTTGGAGGAAGTATTGACGGACCGTTCGGTAAACATGATTTCAGCGACGGAAGCGTGAAAGGAAATGATGTTGCCTGGACGGTAGTTCTGACACCGGAATCGGTTAATACGGAAGAAGAAGGTGATTCCGAGGGCAACTTTTTCAAGAAAATCGGAAATTTCCTCTCGGACTCTTTTTCTGATTTTATAATGGAACCACCCCATCCGGATATCAAGTCGGCAACTGAATTTCAGGTAGATTTCACGGCGGAAATAGCAGGTGATGAGATAACAGGTGAAATGAAGTTCGGAGATTATGCTACCGGGATGTTTAAAGGGGTTCGTTTAAAGGAATAGCCGGTGATATCAGGAGTCCGGTTTGTGGTGGATAACTTCGTTGTTATAGAATAATTGATTACTATGACTGAACAGGCCCATGTGCTGGTAACCACGCCCCATCCGGATGATGCAGAAACTCGCTTTGCAGGCTCCGTAGCCAAATGGACTCGCCAGGGGAAAAATGTTGTCTATGTTGTTATAAGCAACGGCGATAAAGGCACCAATGATCCGGAAACTACCCCCGAAGAATTAG
>CAZBQL010000151.1:0-5496 GCA_964493985.1 uncultured Dehalococcoidales bacterium | reverse complement strand
ATCTTGGTCCACCCAGAAATACCTGGCAAAGTGTGGATTTTCTCCGTAGTTGTTCTTAAGCCAAGGCCACCAAATAGTATAGTAGTAAGGAGCAGGCAGCGGAATATAATAAGCCTGCTCAACAATATGCGGCATCAACTCCCGGTGTATTCTGTCTGCTTCAGGCATATTTTTCGGAACGTATTTCAGGATTTCCTTAGCAGCATTATTGATAACCGGATCATTCACATAACTAAAAGAAAGTGGACCGAAAAGAGGGAAAGAAAGGCATCTGGGATAGTCACCCCATGTTTCACAAAGCATCAATTCATCGTAAGAGCGACCGAATACCATATTTGCATAAGCTGCCGGATCGACTGTCTGCAGGTTCAGGTTAATCCCAACCTCTGCCCATGTTTCTTTCAGTACCTGGGCAAAGTCGAGTTGCCTGGATCCTTGTTGCACGAGAATAAGGTTAGCATCAAAACCTTCCGGATATCCTGCGTCTGTCAGCAGTTCCACTGCTTTCTTCGTATCGAAACTGAAAAGATCCCTAACCTTCTCGGGCATTTCTTCAAGAGGTACGTAACAGCTCTTGAAAATACTACACACTGGGTATTCCAGCATTCCGGCTTTTCCACCCAGTAAATCATCTTTTATTCCCTCATAGTTAGTTGCCATCATAAGTGCCTGCCGTACCCGTTTATCGCTATATGGCAAATCGATCTTGTCGGTTCGTATATATATACTCGGTGAACTGACTGGAACATATTCGCTGTACTTCAGTCTGGTATCAGATCCCATTAAGGTTTCTGCATCTTCGGAAGTTATACTATTTAGCAGGTCAAGCTGTGAGGTTCTGAATGCAGCCTGGAGAGTAGAAGGGTCAGATATCATTAATATTTTAACTGCGTCCAGGTACGGGAGTTGATTTCCCTTACCTGGTCCAGCCGGATCTTCTTCCCAGTAATCCGGATTCTTTATCAGGGTAGCAGTATTTCCTTCAACGTAATCGGTCAGCATAAACGGACCTGTTCCCACAACATTGTGCCAGTCCTGCATATCTCCATACTTTTCAATCACTTCCGGTGGAAGTAGAAAGAACATGGTTCCTCCCCAAACCAGTCCGATCCATCCACCCAGCGGATCAGCCGGTGTTTTCACCGTAACTTCCCATTCTCCTGTTACCTCCATTATCGTCGTCCTATACGAACCGGATGCTTGAGCCAATACGCTTTCTTGAAGGTACTTATGATTAAATATCCAATCATCAGGGACCACTTCTCTACCGTTCATTAATACACTGGCTTCGCTGTCAGGATTCATTGCCCAATGAACTCCTCGACGGAGTTTCAAAACAACGATACCAATCTCCGGTATCTCCCAGCTTTCGGCCAGCATTTCCATACAAAATTCTGGTACTGAGCTCATTTCAGAAATCCTGTCGAACTCGTTGGTTCCAGCTGGACCTCTCGTCCAGTCCCACCCGATAAACTGTTGTGAGACCAGCTTTCCTATTAATCCCATGAACTGTCCAGCAGCACCAGGATCGAATACGTTGATCAGTTTTGTCGAAGAAATCGTTAATGTTCCTCCGTGCTGAGGAATATCATTCGATTCTATTGCATCGGTTTGCTCCGATGATCCGTTAGAACATGCCGGTAATACCAGTATTACCAAGCATAAGCAGGAAAAAAGTCCTCGTAGAAGTGTCGATTTCATTCTACGCCATCCTTCCGGCTTAATAGCCACATCTGCTACTTGATATCGGGCTTTTTTGACTTTATGCTATAATAGCCTCGCAATAGAACCTTTGCAAGCCACTAGTAGATAAGGAAAAGGGCAGCAAAGTGGAACGAACATTACTGGCAACCAAACTCTTCATCCCTCAGCAAAAACCAGGAATGGTATCACGCTCCAGGCTTCTGGAACGGCTCCAGACCTGTCTTGATGTCCCACTGACACTGGTTTCTGCGCCGGCTGGATACGGCAAAACTACCCTCTTAAGTGAGTGGGCTGGAAATATACAAACCTCTTTTCCTGTTGGTTGGGTATCCCTCGAAGAAGACGAAAACAATCCTCAAAAATTCTGGATGTATTTTATCAGTTCAATTTGCAGGATTCTGCCTGAAATAGATCAATCAATTCTATCCTCTCTGGCTTCTACCGATATTCCTATAGAGACATTATTAACATCGTTAGTAAACGATATAGCTGCCGCTGAAAAAGATTTCGTTCTTGTGCTGGATGACTACCAATTTATACGGTCAGAGCCTGTTCACCAGGGAATCACGTTTTTCCTGGAACATATCCCTCCTGGGGCACATGTAATTATGGCTACTCGAATAGATCCTCCGCTGCCGCTGTCTCGCTTCCGCGGTAAAGGATTGATACTGGAAATCGGTACCGATGACTTACGGTTCAATTCGGAAGAGATAACAAGCTTGTCAAAGAACTTTGATACCCCTGTTCTGGATACTGTAAGTATTGAAACTCTCAAGAACAAAACGGAAGGTTGGGTAGCCGGGTTAAAAATGGCACTCATTTCCATGCGTGGTAAAGATAACGTCGATTCTTTCATCGCAGATTTCTCCCAGGCCCAGCGTTATATCATGGATTACCTGATAGAGGAGGTCCTGCATCATCAGCTCAAAGAGATTCAGGAATTTTTACTGAAGACATCAGTTCTGGAAAATATGTGCGGAACGCTTTGCGATGCGGTATTGGGCAGCAGTAACAGTAACGAAATGTTAACTCAGCTGGAAAAGGACAACCTTTTCATCGTACTACTGGATGCAAAGGGTGAATGGTACCGTTATGAGCACCTGTTCGCTGAATTACTCCGTCATAGACTCGATGTAATATACGGAAAAGAAACAACTGCCGGACTGCAGAGGAAAGCAAGTCTCTGGTATGAAAGCAACGGTTTTCGTGTAAATGCCATTAAACACGCCCTGGCTGTCGAAGACTGTGAAAGAGCACTTTCTCTCATCCTCTCCCCGGTCACACCCATATACACTTACGGCTTATTCAACATGGCTGAATGGTGGAAAATGCTTCCTCAAGAAGTGGTAGTCAGAAATACCCGGGCTGGTGTCATTTTCGCCAGGATGCTAACCTATACCGGACAGTTCAGTGAAGCGGTCTCTTTACTGGACTCTGTTGAACTGTCTGATAATTATGATACGGGATATGAAGGGTATATTGCCGGTGCCAGAACGACTATAGCCGGGATACTGGGTGATCCAAAGATTGAAGAATATGCAAAAAAAGCGCTCTCTCTTATTCCCGCAGACGATGTAGCAAGGGTCACTATATCGTTCGTAATTAGTTCGAACTATATAAGTCAGCTGCGTCTTAATGAAGCCGAGGTAATACTCAAAGATGCCTATGAGGTGGCTCGCAAGACTCGCACGATTGGTGGCGACATCGGTTTAGTCCTATCAATGCTGGCAGATATAGCTGCACTTAGAGGGAAAATTCGAGATGCGGAAAAAATGTTAAGACAAGCTGCAGAGCAAAGTAATTCTTTTAATTCAGTCTTTTCACTCACATGTTTGACTTTAATCTACTATTTGTGGAATGATCTCGAAACCGCAGAAGATGAACTTGAGAAGGCTTTCTCTTTGCCACAGGGTACGTTTATAGAAGCGACTGGGCTATTATATACATATTTATTTCAGATCAAGTTGTTTCGGGGTGATATTCAGGCGGCGATCGAAGCCCTTGAGAAAATAGAACGGTTAAGGCCTGAGGTAGCTTTTACAGAAAAAATCCACCTCGACATCGCAGCTCTTCATGTTGAGCTGGCATATGCCCGGGAAGACTATGACGCTCTCGACCATTGGCTGGAAAAATTTGCTGAATGTGATTTTAATACTCAACAGTATATGTTTCATCCAATTGCTGTTAATCTTTTCAATCAGAGATGGCCAGAAGAAGGGAAAAGAAGACTTGATATTCTCGAAGGAAATTATCTTCGAGAAGGTATGGACTCAGCTCTCCTGCATATCTATGTAGCCAGGGCTTTATTAGCTACCGATGATGAAAGCACTGTCTCTTTCCTTGCTCAGGCACTGGAAATTGGTAAACCGGAGGGTGCTGTTCGATGGTTTGTGGATACGGGTATTTCCCTGGCGCCACTTCTTCGAAGAGCAATTTCGAAAAGAATAGAACCTGAATTTTGCCGCAAGATCCTTTCCGTTATAGAAAATGAAGAACGCCAGCGGAAGATCAGGAAAGGTGAAACTCCACCTCCGCCGGAAAGTATCTTGAGCGAAAGAGAACTCGAAGTCCTTCGCCTTACCTCGGAAGGTTTCACAAATCAGCAGATCACAGAAAAATTATTCATCACCATCAGTACCACCAAAGCCCATGTTCGCCATATCTATGACAAACTGGGAGTTAATAACCGTACCCAGGCGTTATCCAGGGCAAAAGATCTGAATATTCTCTAACCATTTCCTTCACGTTTTTATCTGATCTCATTTTTTTCTTAATTTGCCTTTAACTGCGTATTCGATCTCCACAATACGCATCACATTACCCCTGATCATCTCAAAATCAACCCCTCTATTGTCCTTTAGTGCGATGGCAGACATACATCCGAACATTATTATCGGGCTGTAACGTCAATGCTAAAGCGAAGGAAATACAAATGGAGTATGTGGAGATAATGATCAGGGGGCAAATCGATGAAGAATGGTCTGATTGGTTTGGTAACCTGGATATCCATCACACTCATGACGGTAATACACTGCTGAAAGGCAGTATCCGCGACCAGTCTGCGCTTCATGGACTGCTTTCCACACTGCCGAATCTCGGCTTTCAGTTGATATACGTTACCTCCGAACATACTCCGGCTAATCGTTGACAGGAGGTAGATATGAAAAAGTATATACTCCTATTGGTTCTGACATCGGCACTTTTAACAATCCTGTTCCTCTCCGTAACTACACCGGTAATGGCTACCGATCCATCTCCGGAAGCTACTCCAGTAGCATGGGTAAGTTTTTCAGGAAATACCACAGGTGGAACTCATCTGATAGAACTTCTGAGTGATGGGACTACCATCGGTCAAATGGATAAAACATACACGATAGAGGGAACTGTATTCAGCCTCAGTTTTCTGGATCAGTCGGCGACGCAGTTTTTCGGCTACAACGGTTCAAGTGTTGTTGAATGGGAAGGGATGTTTGTCCGGCAGGATGATGATTCCGCCTGCAGGGTGAAAATCACTATGGTCGATAACGGTGATTCCAGAGAAAAACCTGACGGATTCATGTTGTGGGTATGGATGCCGGACTTCGGATATTCTCTGGACAGATGGTGGCCATACCTTGGTCCGCAGGACAGGGCAGATCCCGAATTCGGGATGCCTGTACCCGTAAGAGGAAGTGATATCTATATACACCTGCCTGAGTAAAAAAAGGAAACTCACCTCCTGAATCGGAAAGAGGGAGATCGTACCTACGATCTCCCTTCTTATATAATTGGTAAAAAACGTCTCTTATACTA
>CAZBQL010000150.1:0-5600 GCA_964493985.1 uncultured Dehalococcoidales bacterium | reverse complement strand
GACCGGTATTATATGATTTTTTGATGATGTATTGACTATCATTGGTGTAGTGGTAGTGTGAGTTGATACGGATTTTTTTGGGAGAATCGATATGACATGTCGAATGGTGTAGCAGAGAAAAAGCGGGTACTGGTGGTTGACGACCATCCCAAGCTGATGAATTTTATGCAGTTGGGATTGAAATTTGCCGGCTTTGAGGCAGTCACGGCGGACTCGGGTATAAGTGCCCTGGAAGCAGTCAGGTCCAATAGCCTGGATATCATTCTCCTCGATATCAGGATGCCTGATATGGACGGATTCGAGGTCCTACGGCGACTGCGGAAATTTTCTCAAATACCGGTGATCGCCTACAGCGCTACTCCCGAGTACTCGACCCCCGCCCTGGAATCCGGCGCCAATGCTTTCCTTGCAAAGCCGTTCGACATGGACCAGCTCACGGAATTAATCAATAAACTGGCGGACCATCAAGAGTAGCTGTTCAGTTCTCGGAATTCAACGGAAGGCCAAAGGTAAAGGTGGAGCCTTTTCCCGGCTCTGATTCTACCCTGATCCATCCGCCGTGTGCTTCCAGCAGGCGCTGGCATACCACCAGTCCCAGGCCAATCCCGGTGGTAGCGGCGGTGTTTCCTACCCGGCTGAATAGTTGAAACAGGTTCTTCTTATCTTCACCTGATATCCCGACGCCCTGGTCCGTTACGCTGGTTACCAGGAAAGTGTCGTCTTTATACACTCTGATGTTTATCGAGCTTTCTCCGGGTGAATACTTGACCGCATTGTCGAGCAAATTACGGATTATCCTTCCTACCCGGGTAGGGTCGGCTTGGATCTCCGGCAGGTTATCAGGTATTTCAACATGAATTTCCTGGGCAGCTCCATACCCCTTAACCTTGTCGATCGCATTGTTTACCAGTTGATGCATGTCTACTATCCCGGCGTTTATTTGAAGCCGCCCGGTCTGGTGTCTCGTCAGTTCCAGCATGTTTTCCAGGAGGTCAGCGAGTATGTCGGTATTTTCGGCAGCGTTTTGAATTAATTCCCGGACTTCTTCCCGGGAAGCCCGTTCATCAAGGGCTACCTTCAGCGAACCGCCGATGACTGTCAGGGGTGTACGAAGCTCGTGGGACACCAGACTCAGGAATTCATCTTTCATCTGCTCGGCCCGCTTCCGTTCGGTGATATCCTCAGCCATACCGACGATAAAACGCTGTCCGCTGCTCAGAGTCCCCGGTGAAGAAGCGCTGAAGCTCCAGTACCTTACCCGATTGTCCTTTGTGCGAATTGGTAACTCCAGGTTGATCGATGCGGTGTCTCCATAGAACAATTTGCGTACGTGTTCCCTTAGCTTTTCCGCACCTTCTCCGCAAGCTTGATTGAGCCAGACGTCGAAGTTACGTATGTCCTCATGGGTATATCCGGTCAGTTCGGTCCAGGACCTGCTTATCTGCAGCACCTCCCCGTTTTCGGCATGCATGATAACAGGAATCGGGGCTTCTTCAATCGCCCGCCGGAACTGCTCCTCGCTTTGTTTCAGTGCCTCTTCTGATCGTACACGCTGGGTGGTCTCGATGAGAGACAACACCAGGCCTGTCACGTACCCGGCGTCATTCTTTACCGGAGCCAGGGTCCAGTTCCAGTAGGTAACACCCCGCCAGGGCTGAGTAGCATACTCAAAAGGTTTGTCAAAGAAAGTAACCGTCTCGCCTGTCTCTCTCACCCGGCGGAAGATAGCTTTGTTCTCCTCGTTTGGAAAAAAGTTGAAGTGGTTCTTTCCCTTTAGCTCTTCCCATGAGTGGCCACATCCATCGAGATAAGCCTTGTTTGCTTTTATGAAGTTGAAATCGCGATCGAGGTAGACCAGCATCGCGTCGGTGTTTTCCATGATAGTGTTGAGGGTATCGGTCTGCCGGGCCAGTTGTTTTTCAGCATTTTTACGCTGGGATATATCGGTTAGGGCGATTCTTACTCCAACGTCGTAGGGGACCATATCTATACCGGCCCAAAAAGAGTCACCCTCGTGACACTTAATAATGACTTCACAGCTTTGCCCCGTTCCGCTTTTAATGACGTCATCTCTTCGTAGGTAGAACTCATCCTGACTTTCCCGAACGATAAATGCAGTAAACCGGCGATTGAGCATATCTGCCCTCTTGACGCCAAGCATCTGGCAGACGGTAATATTTGCCTCTTTGATAATATTGTATTTACTGAGAGTAAGATAACCGACCGGTGCAAAATCATAGAGGTCGGCATAGCGGTCGCGCGCCTGGGATAGCTCTTCCTGAGCTTCTTTCAGCTCTTTATTCTGTATTTCGAGTTCTACCTGATGTACCTGGAGTTCATGGACCAGGCTAAGCGCATCGTCATGCGTCAGTTCGCCAAGGTTTTGCCGGAGCTTACTTCTGAGTTTACTTTCGGCTTTCTTGCGAAGGCTTTGTTTCTGCTTATTCTCTTTTTCTTCCGGCATATCCACTCCCGTCTGGACTATTTTCTTTATTTATGCTCTGTGATATCCTCCATGGCAAGCAGTATCCTCTGGGTGTCATCTAGTTGTAAGCGGCGGGCGTTCAGAATTATACGGCGTTTGCCGATCCCGGGAAAATCATGCTCTACTTCATAGTCCTCAAAGCTGGTGTTTTTTGGTAAAATCTCACCGAGAAGCTTCCTTAGCTCAGGGATGTCCCACTGGCCGTTTCCGACCTGATAAAGTAGTATACCTTCAGTTTCCTTTTTATCTACATTGAAGGTTCGGTAAAACGCCTGGTTAACGGATTCAATTTTCAGATCACCGTTCAATACTACCATCGGCTCGCGCATGGTATCCAGGATGCTGTTCGTGTATTCCAGGGCTTTCTTAAGCTCCTCTTGCAGCTCTTTCTGCCTGCTGATATCGATAAAGCTGATGACTACACCATCGATGGCGTTGTCCGAGGTGCGGTACGGCAATATTCGCATCGAGTACCAGTGGTTGTCTCCCGCCTGTACCTCGGTTTCCACCGGGATCAGGTCATCGAGTACTTTTTGAGTATCTCCTGCAAGACTGTCAAGCATTATCCTCGCAGTAATATCCGAAACCGGTCTTCCTACATCCCCTTCCCGAAGGTTCAGTACCGTGGCAGTCGGCGGTGTGAACCATTTGATGTGAAGGTCTTCATCAAGGAAGATGGTAGCGATGTCGGTGCTGTTGAGCAGGTTTTTCATGTCATCGCTGATACCGGACATCTCTTCTATCTTTTTGGAGTACTCGTTGTTAATCGTGTTTAGCTCTTCGTTCATGGACTGCATTTCTTCACGTGAAGACTCCAGCTCTTCGTTGGTACTGTTGAGTTCCTCGTTAGTGGACTGGTATTCTTCGACAGTCGACCGCAGTTCCTCGTTGGATGTCTCCAGCTCCTCGACGGTACTCTTCAGGTTCTCCCTGGTAAACTGCAGTTCCTGTTCCAGCGCCTTATAGCGTTCGTCCTCCTCGGTCTTCGAATCCTTTTTTCTCCTCCTTTTAGGCTCGGGCATGTCCTCGAAAAGGATAGCCAGGCGGACTTCCCGGTCATATACCGGCTTGACCGTTATCTTGACCCTGATGGTGTCCCCGTTTACCTTGACCCTTATGCCTTCGCGGGTGATGTTCCTGTCCTCCTTCAGCGCCTGGTGAGTCGCTGTGACCAGGGGTAACCTGATGCTCTCGAGAGTCAGATCCACTAATCTGTTGGTAGGCAATCCTTCCTGGAGCTGAAGGTATTTCCTGGTCTCGCCGTGAACGTAAAGTACGTTCAGATTCCTGTCTACCAGCACTGCAGGAGGCATGGCTGTAAAGAGTGCTTCTTCCGCGTCCAGGAAGGAAGTCCCTTTCTGTTCTCTTGTGTCCGGCGGTACCGCCACTGCCTCACGATGAGTATTTTCCTCAAAGACAGGCACCGGCAGAATCCCGTGCGTATCGGTACGAACACGGTATATTCTCCATTTACGGTTAAGGGTCTCAAACAGGTCTTCATGGGCTTCACCTATCGTCTCGGCGGTCCCCGTGAAAAAGATGCCGTCCTCGTTCAAGCCGTAATGCAGCAGCGGCAGCACTTTTTTCTGGGTTTCGGAGTCAAGATAGATGAGCACGTTCCTTGCCAGGATCAGGTCCATGTGGGAGAAAGGAGCATCCGCGATGAGATCATGGACGGCAAAGACAACCCGCTCGCGAATTTCTCCTATGATACGGTATTGGGTGCCTTCCCATGTAAAATACCTTTTCAACCTCTCCGGGCTTACGTCCGCCTCTATGCTTTCCGGGTAAAGGCCCGTCCGGGCAATCTGGATCCCGTTGGTGTCCAGGTCCGTCCCGAAGACATGAAATTCATTCTCCCGGTCCAGTTCTTTCAGGCACTCGTCGATAATTATAGCTACCGAATACGCTTCCTCGCCGGTGGAGCAGCCTACTGTCCAGGCACGTATATCCTCCCGGGACGATTTTTCTCCGATAAGTTCTTTCAGGTGCCCTTTCAATACCTGGAAGCCCTCGGGGTCCCTGAAAAAGCTGGTTACCTGTATCAGGAAGTCCCTGGCAAGTTCCTGGACTTCGTCCGGACTCTCTTTCAGGAGTCGGACGTAATCTGCCAGTTCGTCAATCTTGTTAATGCTCATTCGCCGCTCGATGCGCCGGTTGACCGTGGCGACCTTGTATCCGGAGAAGTCCCGCTTGGTGTTCGCTTTAACGATCCTGAATATCTGCTGAAGAAAACCGGTGGATTGTTGCAGTGCCAGGCGCCGCCTCTCCGCGGGTCTGCCGTAGGCTCCCTTTACATACTCGGTCAGCTTTTCCGCCATCTTCTCAGCCGAAAGGACCATGTCCGCTACACCGGCGTCGATAGCCGACCAGGGCATCCCCGAATATCCTGCTTCCTCCGGGTCCTGCACTATCACCAGCCCGGTCTGGGCTTTGACCTCCCGGGCGCCCACCGTGCCGTCCGTCCCCGTGCCTGAGAGAATAATGCAGATAGCCCGGTCCTGGAGGTCTTCCGCCAGCGAGCGGAAGAACAGGTCTATGCTGTGCCCCGCAGCGGATTCAACCTCTTCCTGGAGCATTATCGTGCCGTCGACGATAGATATTTTCCGGTTCTGGGGAATCATGTAGAGGTGATTGGGCTCCACCTTGACACCGCCGTTCTTCACTTCTATTACCGGCATCCTGGTCTGTTTCTGAATGAGGCTTACCATGTTACCAACGTGACTGGGCTCGATGTGCTGGATGAGGATGAATGCCATGCCGGTGTCCTCAGGCATCTTGCTGAAAAGGCTGTTGAAAGCCTCCAGTCCGCCGGCGGAAGCGCCGATGCCGATAACCGGAAACTGTTCTGCGGAAGTCTGCTTTTTTTGTTGCTTTTTTGGAGATTCTTTTTGTTTTATATCCCCGGTTGTGTTCTTATCGGTATCGCCCTCCGGTTTCTTCCTTGCTGCCATCTTGCTGCCTCCTTCCGGCTTTACGCTGACCGGGCATTATTCTTGCCGGGAAAGGTCTTTCCTGCATCCTTGGTGCTGTTTCCGCCTTTTTTACATACGGTAACGCTAAATGTATACCCCTGTGTCTTGTATGTCAATCACACTTTAACGAAATATTTTAT
>CAZBQL010000149.1:0-5666 GCA_964493985.1 uncultured Dehalococcoidales bacterium | reverse complement strand
GACAGCTCGTAATAGAGGGAGAGGGAAAAAAGAAAAAATGAAAAATCTATTTAAATAAAAAATTGTTTGTGTCTTAAAATCAGATAAGTACGTAGCTTAGTTTAGAGGATCGGTCTTCTTTATCAGGTGGCATAATATATAAGTTAAAGTGTTTTCTGTTGACCTCTATAACCTTGTTTTCTTTCCAACTCGGAACGGTAAAAACCTCCGAGACGATCCTGGTCCCCGGTTTAAGTTCACGTTCGAACTTCGGCCGTAAAGCACGCAATGCTTCGGGAAAAAGATAACAAAGTATCACGGTAGCTTCAGACAGCTTCTGGTCTAAAAAATCGCCTTCTATAAAGGTAATCCTGCTGTCCAGTCCCTTTTCTCTGGCTGACTCTTTTGCCTCATCTACCTTCTTCGAGTCGATATCGATACCCACACACCCGCCGGCGCCCTTTTCAAGCGCCGCGAACAGCAGCCTGCCATCACCGCACCCCAGGTCATACACCACATCTGATGAAGATACGGGTGCAAGCTCGAAAAAACCATTGATGAATTCGGACATCGTTGGGACCCAGGGTACGAATTTGGACATTTCTTTTACCGGATTACTAAAGTATTATTTACCAGAACACCGGGTTTACTGTTGTGCCTGCTCTTCAGTTATTTTGGCAATATCGAAAGAAGAAGTCATAGTCGATATCATGCCGGGACTTGTTGCCGTTAACTTGTACCTGCCCTCAATCGGGTTGATCGAAAGGTAATTAAAGGTTGCTACTCCGTTTATTGCCTCCTGGGTGGTAGTCCCTGATAATACAGCCCCCGGTGTACCTGTTTCAGGCGTGATACTTAGAGTGACTTCGGCAGTAGAATCGGTGGCAATATTTCCGAAGACATCACTCACAGCAACCCTGACAGAAAAACGTGAACCAAGTCCGGCAGCAACAGGCTCAGTAATAAAATATAACATAACTCCCTCACCGGGACTCACATCGAACGAATTACTAAAGGATGAAGTTAGTCCGGGGCTGATCGCCGTCAGGCTATAATCAGACCCGGCCAGAGCCAGTATGAGATCAGTGAATGTTGCTACGCCGTTTACTGCACTAACAGTCGTTGTTCCGTACAGATTTGCCCGGTTATTGGTTACGACGAGTGTAACAGGCGCGGTAGAATTGGTTGCCATATTCCCATCAGTATCTACAACCTTCACCACCGGCTGGACAGGTAACAGTAATCCGGCTGTAGTGTCGACAAGTTCCGTTTCGAAAACAAGCTTTTGTGTATTATTAGACGATCCCCCGGTTCCAGGCAATTCGGCCAGTGGAGGTGAATTTTCCTCTGTACCCGTTACGTTAACGCCGATTATAATCGCGGCAATGGCTAGTATTGCTATAAGAGAGCCGAAAACATACTTCCTTGTCGTTGACACCTGGGCAATTTGATTCCCTATCCTGCTCTGAGACCACCAGGCAAATCTTCCGGAAGCGGGAGGTTCCTCTCGGCCGATCTCATCATTAACATCTTCAAGGTCCTGTTCAGTGAGATGGACCGCCGGATGCAGTCCTCTATAATCGAACCTTACCAGGTACCGTACTTCGCTTGGACCAGCCGAGGATTGCGAATCACTCGAAGGAATTTCCTCCACCACTCCGGTTTGACCCCTGTATGGTGAATGGGAGGATAAACTGACTCTAACTCTGTCGCCTATATTAAACCTTGGCACTTGTTTCCTGTCCCCTATCGTTAAATATCCTGTTATACAGGTCGAATCCGAAGCCCGTGTCCAGTGGCTCGCCTTCGATCAGCTTGTAGGTCCGGGTCCCATCAGGCTTTCTTTCAGCCCGCAGGAAAATGATTTCATCCGTTCTTGCTTCATAAAGGTCTTGCACAAATTGGTATAAATGAGACACGAAGAAGACCTTGACCTGCCGCTCTGAAAGAGCAGCGACTATCTGCCTCGCTATTTCTGATCCCTCTCTGACATTCGTAGCAGCAAAAGCTTCATTTAGCAAAACAAGAGAATTGGCTGATAAATGGTCCGCTATCTGACTCATGCGGCTAAGTTCATCATCCAGTTTTCCACTTTCCATCGACACATCTTCTTTACGCTTGAAGTGTGTGTAAAGTCCGGTGCATAAATTGGCAGAAAAAGAATCGGCCGGGACAAACATCCCGCAATGCATCATAATCTGAGATAAGCCCACGCTCCTTAAAAAGGTCGTTTTCCCACCCTTATTGGCCCCTGTCACAATAACCAGGTTTTTATCGTCGGCATTGATATCATTCGCCACTACCTTTTCTCTCATGCTTAGAGCCAGGGAAACGTCATACAGCCCCGAACATGACAGCTTGCGTTCGTCCGGTGCCACAGGCACCGGAAAGCATATTTTTGCATCCATTTCATTAAGACGCTCATGCAGATTAATACATCCGAGGTAGAATGCAAGTTCCGTTCGTAACATAACCAGGAAGTTCAGGATATGCTCTACCGATTGGGCAGCAGCATTGGCGACTGAATTTACTCCACGATTTTTAAGCTCGCTTAATTTCCTGATCGCGGTCTCATCCTGGTCATTAATACGGAAAGTACATTCCTTTGGACCTCTCTTGAACACCCGTTCGAACCATTTTTTTTGTTCTCGTAATGTGCATAATACATAATTACTGCCCCTGTTACCTTTCCCTAACTGCGCGCCAATAAGTACTTCATCCTCGAAATTAAGCTCTCTGAGGTGTTCTTCGATTTCGAGCAGGTATTCGCTGGTGATTTCTTCTTTGATCCTTGTAAAGAACTCTTTAAACCCCTCGGATTCAAATTTGTCAGCATCCTGGTCAACAATACTCCTCAACGTCCTCAGAGTACCGGTAAATACCTGTAGCGTTTCGACAGAGCGGGATAGTAACGACCACGAAGAGTGGGTAATTCCCGAAGACCAGTGAGATACCTGTTTATTTCCGATAACACCGACGGCGAGTTTATATAACCTCTGTACTGTAGAAATATTCTTCATGCAATCGTTGAGGACTGCCTGCCGGTAAAGAATAACGTCAGGTCCGCTGCCGATGCTGGACAAAAAAGCGCTCTGGGCTACTCTATATAAGAATTCATCGCCGTCAGCCATAGCGTTGAGAACAGGATCGAGCTGCAGGTCCTGGATCAGGTCAGGTCCATTCCAGGGAGTATCCTGCTCAAGGTTAAAGTCCCGGTCATTATACATTAAGAAAACATTCATTACTTTATTCGCTCTCTTAAAGAATCGTAAGTCAGGCGGTACTTTTCGGCCAGTGCCGTCGCATAAGATAGTCCCAGCGGGGACCTCCTTTTAATTTTAAAGGTACGTATCGACGGATTTTCAGCATCTACCATACTGACCATACTCACTGCCTTGTCACTGTATGTTACCAGCTCCTCTATAAACGTTACCCAGATACAAATCAGGTCTATCCCGCTGACAATCTCCATCACCTTTTCGCCCAGGAAAATAGCATCGTTTAGCGTCGTGGAGGTTAACACCTCATTTGCTATGACGATGCTGCGTGACGTCGCCCTGTTCAGAATACCATGGATTCTCGTCAAATCATCTTCCAGTTTACTTCTTAAGTCCTCGACATTTTCTTCCTGCTCGAAGTGGGTAAACAGCCTGTCGAACAGGAAGAGTTTTGCTTCTTTTCCCTGGACAGGGCAACCCAGGCTGGCCAGATAGTGGGACTGTCCGAAAGAACGGGCAAAGGTTGTCTTACCTCCCTGGTTCGGTCCTGAGACCACGAATATACGCTCCTTACCCTCCAGGTAATAATCATTGCATATTACAGGTCTTTCTTCCGACATGAGCTTAATTGCCAGAGCCAGGTCGAAACATTCGGTCTGGGATATTTCTTTACTTGTCTCCAACATTTCAGGATAACAGAATGTCAAATCCTCTGACTTAACGGAATTTATGAGGGCTAAGTAGCTGGTGTAAAACTGGACTTCGCGGTCAAATGAGGATATCGTATCATCCAGAAAACCCGTGTTCTGTTCGCAATATTCATCCAGCCTGTGAAATATTTTCGGATATAACTGGGCTACTGCGCTTAGTACCGATTCTTCGATACCATTCATCTCAATAGGCTCGGGAAACGTAGCCAGGTAATCGCTAACATTTCCCTGGTTAAACCTCTCGAACGTCTTCTCCACATCCGCGCCATAATCAATCTCGGACTCTCTCCGTCGAACGGTAAAGTATTTTCCCTTTATCTGTATACAGTAGTCTATTGCATCGATATCATCCTTCAATCGCCGTGTTTTATCCCTGAGAGAGGTAAAAGTCTCTGAATTTGCATAGCCTTTCAGGTATTCACGGAACGCCAGGAATCCCCGTGACTCCAGTTCCGTTGCCGATAGATCATTATAGAGAGAACCGACAGCATCGCAGTAGACATCGACCGCGTCAAGGAACCACCGTTGCTTCTGGAGATAGTAGGAAAGGCGGTTACATCGCGTAAGGTAATCACGCATGGTACGCATCATTTTGGCGAAGGCTTCTACTATTCGAGTAAGTTCCTGCCCTTCAAGTTCCCGCATCACTTCATGCCGGTATTCGATGGCACCTTTGCGCTTCAGGGAATGCCAGAAAAGGGGTTTCAGGTCATATTCTTCCTTACCCTTGACAACAGCTTCAACAACCTGGTCAAGATTCAAATCGATAAAGAAGTCCGGTAACTCAGGTCTTGTCGCCGGTCTATCCTCAGCCGTCTCGAATAAGATACTTTCAAAATTCATGGATTACCCCGTGTGCATTATAATCTATAAATATTCGGGAAATATTTAAATGCTTTCCTGGTTCCGTCAGCGATGATTTCAAGCATTACCATTCGAATGAATCATAATACCATATTAACTATTGGTGCGGACAAGTTTCAAGTTTGCGAATGAATCTCAATGAACAGAGAATACTCCTTTAACAATGCTCACTACTATTTATAACGACTTTAAGCATAGCCAGGTTACTGCCGTAAGATCAAAACCACTTCGACGCATATTTCTGGTTATACTTAATCTTCACTGGTAATAGCCAATTTCATTCTTTCGAAGAGGCTGTGTCACAATTCCGGTGTGTTATCCGATTATCCATCATAATACGATAAGGTGTCATCCTGAATCCCGATGTTTGCGGATTCCCCGATTCAAGCTCATTCCAGAGATGAAGGAGCTCCTCTCTTTATACAGATGGTTTTACGGTAGATCCAAATGATCAAAGGTATTCGAGTATCAGCAAGGGGATACATTCATCGTCCTCGTCTTGATAGCTGAATACTTTCCATGTATGCTCGGACTCCTCAGTATGACATGCAGTCTGGCTACTCTGATACAGCCTCGAATGTGGGAATGTATATCACTGATTCCAGAAATTGTTGATATCGCAGGGAACGACAATCAAGGACGGGTAAAGTTCGTCTGCAAAATGACCCGGTTGCTCTTAATAAATTGTGTTACTCTTTTCTTACAGGAGAACCGACCAAATCAAAAAAATAGGATGATTTCGTTGCAGGATTATCCCGTTTCCAGATATAAAATTTGTAATCAGGTCCCACAAGCAGTTCCAGGTCTGAAGCAGTAATATTCGCACTCTCTGTCACCGTAATTTCCCATTTTCCATCATTCACAATTATCTCCTGCTCTTCCGGCCACCAGGATA
>CAZBQL010000148.1:0-5862 GCA_964493985.1 uncultured Dehalococcoidales bacterium | reverse complement strand
TTCAAAGCGTGTTTGAAACTCCAGAACGTGTCAGGATACTTGGGATATACGAGTAGTATGTTCATCTCACTACTCCTTTACGTTATTTTTGTGCGAACACGGTATTCGGTTGTTCTGTTCCTGCGTGTCATCCTTTGACTCTTTCGAAATCCTTGTTTTTTAAATCCAGGCTGTTCATAATCAAAACCATCAAGCGTACGTCGTTCAATATTACTGTTGAGAATACGTTCAATGGAATTAACCATTTCTGTATCATCTTTTGTCACGAAGGTTAAGGCGTCACCGTTATGATTAACTCTTCCCGTGCGTCCGATACGGTGGATATAAGCGTCTGTATTTTCAGGCATATCATAATTGATGACGTGGGAAATACTCGTGATATCAAGTCCACGGGCAGCGATATCCGTAGCTATCAGAATTTTTATCGAACCGGAGCGAAAACCTTCGAGAGCGGCGTCTCGTCTACTTTGAGATAAATTTCCCTGTAATGATGCAGACTTGAATCCTGAATCCCTGAGATGCCGGGTGATACGCTCAGCCTGGTGCCTGGTACGCGTAAATACGAGTACGGATTTGGATTCGATACGGTAAAGCAGTTCTGTCAACAATGATGTTTTCAGATGCTGCCTGACAGGGTACAGGTAATGCGATACGGTTGCTGCCGGAGCAATGTGTCCTATTTGGACTGTAACGGGATCGCGTAATATTTCCCTGGCAAGCTTCCTGATACTCGCCGGCATCGTTGCCGAAAATAATAGTGTCTGCCTTGGTTTCAGCAGACACTGCATTATTTTCCGTATATCGGGAAGGAAGCCCATATCCAACATCCTGTCAGCTTCATCGATAACAAGAATTTCCAGCCTGGACAGGTCTACGGTACCTCTCCAGAGATGGTCTATCAATCTTCCCGGACAGGCAACGACTATTTCCACTCCCCTGTTTAACTCATTGATCTGATTATTGATGTTTGTCCCGCCGTAGAGGGTGGTGGTTTTTATATCGGTGTATTTACCCAGACTACTGGCAGTATTGCTTATTTGCTCGGATAATTCTCGAGTCGGAGTGATGATAGCTGCGTTTATTTGTCTTCCGGGCATATCGATAAGACGTTGAAGGATAGGGAGTATAAAAGCTGCTGTTTTGCCGGTTCCTGTTTGCGCCAGTCCGATAACGTCTTTTCCGCTTAGTATAGGTGGGATTGCTTTGTTTTGTATAGGTGTAAGTTCCGTATACCCGAGCTCACGCACACCCTTCAATATGCTCGGGTGAAGGTTTAAATTTTCGAAATGCATTAATACTCCTGGTGTATACTAGAAATCACATTCGACTGAAAGAACACTATTGATAATGATCATCGTTCTTTTCAGGTTGTGTGTGGTTTAGTACCTTTTTTGTCTTCCGCCGCTGAATCCACCGCCCCCGCGGTTACCATAACCGCTGCCTTTTCTTCCGCTATATCCACCGCTGCTCCTGTTATCGGCACGGGAACGGGCTTCGTTTACTACGACGGTCCTGTCATTTATAGTTTTCCCGTTAATACCGGTTATTGCGGCTTGTCCCTCGGATACCGTCGGCATTTCGACGAAAGCGAAACCTCTCGGTCTCCCTGTGGTCCTGTCCGTTACTACACTTATCGAATCCACCGTGCCGAAAGCTTCGAATTCTTCCCTCAAGTCCCGTTCCGTGGATTCGTAGGAAAGATTACCTACGTATATTTTCATCATGTATACTCCTGAAATTTTTTATATTCTAGTAGTTTTGTCTATTTTTGTTGTAGCAATCGCTGCAGTATACGGGTCTGTCGCCGCGGGGTTCGAAAGGAACTTCGGTTTCTTTACCGCATTCGGCGCATACGACAGGATACATTTGACGTCTTGTACTGCGGTTACTGCTTCCGTACTGACTGGATTTCCTTGCCTGGCGGCACGCAGGGCAGCGCTTGGGTTCGTTTTCAAAACCTTTGGACTGGTAAAATTCCTGTTCCTCAGCAGTGAATGTAAAGGTAGAACCGCAATCTGCACACTGGATGGACTTGTCCTGAAAAGCCATTGGATGACCTCCTCAATATAATTTTAATTCGAGTCCGGTCACCCAATACTTGATTAATCTGGATTGATAACTAAAAGTTTGCAATAACCTAACTTAAACTAATTACATAAAGTATACTTTAAAAGGCTCCTATTGTCAATTTCGTCGTGATGATGAGTCAAATAGTATATCGATTATTAAGGGAACCTCTGATTAACGTCACTGAATATCGACCAGGGCATTCCTCGCCCTTGACGGGAGAGTTTAGGTGAGGGTGAAAAGTCACGATTTGTGCGTAGCCCTCTCACCCTAACCCTCTCCCGCGGTGGGGAGAGGGAACTTTTTCAGAGGTTTCTAAGATAATAAACTTCCCACGCCCCTACGGGGCGGGGTATTAGTCTATTTCAAACTGCGTTTGCCCTGTATCTTTCTGCCCTTGTTTCTCTATGTAGGCTTTTATCACGTCCTCGTTTATCCCCACTGTCGATACAAAGTATCCATCCGACCATAATCCATCACTACCCCAGTACACTTGTTTCAAGAATGGGAATTTTTGCTTCATCTCTCTCGCCGTATTCTGCTTTATTATCCCTATTACCTTCCCTACTAGGGACAGCTTCTACAGATTGAAAGAACAAGAATCTAAAACTTCTCAAGAGAAAATATTTAAACTTCGTCTGTTTCAGATTTACTTGATTCCGTAAACTATCATGACGGAAACCTTGTGCCCATAGAGAGTATGCTCGTATATAGCGTCCTGCTCCTCAAGTACCATGTTATGATTGTATTGTATATCATAGATATACTTGTAACGACTGCCATTTTCTTCAATCCATCTATTAACTAATTCTTCCACTTCTTCGAAACCCGAGGCCGTGAAAAATTTAATCTTTGTTCCCGTAATCGGTTGATTTTTGTCCATAGTAACTCACCCCATTCCATGCTTTGTTTTTTCTCGAGAGATTGATGACTTCTTATTACGGTTTCTTAATAATGTTGCCTTATAGCGAGGTTCCTAACACAAGATTTTAATATCGACGTCGTGTCTAGGTATTGTCCGCTTATACTGTGAATTTCACAACCATTCACTCCCTTTGATTACCAGGATAACTATTCAACAATATTTTCCCTCTTTACCGTATTAATTCGGCTTGTGAATAATCATATGGTAGATAGTTTCATATTTCTTAATTATTGATGATCTGTATAATGTGATAGTTTAGATAACCAGATCAATCCTCCAGATAACCTCTGAGTTTACGACTGCGGCTGGGGTGCCGAAGTTTTCGAATGGCTTTAGCTTCTATCTGTCGAATACGCTCTCGCGTTAGGTTGAATTCATACCCTACCTCTTCCAGGGTCCGACCGCGTCCATCTTCAAGACCGAATCGGAGTATGATTATTCTCTGTTCACGAGGAGTAAGTTCGGATAATACCTCATCAACTTTTTCCTTGAGTAAATGTTTGGAGGCGGCATCAGGCGGTGTGACAGAGCCCTGATCCTCGATAAAATCACTCAGTTGAGTATCACCTTCATCACCGATGGGTGTTTCCAAGGATACCGGGAATTGAGCTGCCTTCAGTATTTCACCGATCTTTGCTACTGATAGTTCTATTTTTTCACTGATTTCTTCCAAGGTTGGATCTCGTCCGTACTCCTGTACTAAATTACGCCTTATCCTTAATAGTCTTCTTATAGCATCAATCATGTGGACAGGGACGCGGATAGTTCGTGCCTGGTCGGAAATAGCTCGAGTAATTCCTTGACGAATCCACCAGGTTGCATAGGTACTGAATTTAAATCCCCTGTGGAGGTTAAATTTATCGACTGCTCTGATCAGTCCAATATTCCCTTCCTGAATGAGATCAAGTAATGACATACCATGGCCAACGTGTTTCTTGGCTATACTCACTACCAGGCGCAGGTTAGCTTCAACGAGATCCTTTCCTGCCGCCTTTGCCTCCAGTTCAACATTATCCATGAAATCTTGGATTTGTTTTTCGCATTCTTTCATTAAGTTTGTTATATCTTTTTCCGCCATCAGATCTTCAAGATCAGCCGTTGATACGCATCGATCAATGGTATTCAAGATTACATCGGGCATAAGATCCCAATTCAAGGACAGGTTTATTAAAAGTCGCTCAGTAACGGATATCGATTCACCAAGTTTACAAGCGATCGAAGTTATCATCTGTTGGTCTAGAACACCATCAATACTATCGCGTAATCTAGTCTCTGAAATATTCTCGACAAAACTCTCAGTAACTGGCAGGCTAAGCTCTTCTCTGAGAAGTCGGATAATAGCCACTGATCGACCAATTTCTCTCGGTAAGGTTAATAGTACCTGTGTCGGTGAAGGCAATTCCCCGTTTTCGTTTCTATAGTCCTGCTTTATCTGCCTGAGCCGTTTTGCTAATTCAATCTTCTTGGCAAGATCTTTTTCATCTCGAGCAGTAAGAAGGTTGACCCTGCCAATCTCGTGGAGGTATTGTTTCACAGGATCATTGGCGGCGTCCAGTTCTTCATTTCCATGTGCTTCTGTGAAATTTCTCGATGAAGATAACTCCTGTTCATCGTTGCCGTATTCCCCATATTCATCCGGCTCCTTGAAATGTTCCGAATCCATTCATATCTCCTTTGCCTGTTACGCGTCCAGAAGTCAGACCGGAAGTGATATTACCATCGATGAGAAATAACGATGCCATACTTGGAGTTCACTATCCAGAAATATCTTATCGACCGCCAAAAAAAGAGGTAAGATGTCTCCGGGTGATACTTGGATTATAATATCAAGGGTAATAGAAGATACACCAAGTGACTAATACCTGGAATTATAGCTTTGGTTTCCACTGCCATAACGTTGTTTTTTATTGGCTTGACGGCATGATGGACAACGTTTCGGCTCATTGGCAAATCCTTTGGACTGGTAGAATTCTTGTTCTCCAGCACTGAACGTAAATGTAGTCCCGCAATCAGTACATCGGATTGACTTGTCTTGAAAGCTCATTGAATGACCTCCTCTCTTCGAGATTTTCAATAGAGTTCGGGTCATCCAACACTTGATGTGAATCGAATAAGGGATTCTTTAAAGTAGTCTGTATTAACCTAAACTTATTCTACGTGTTTATTGTACCACGAACAGAAAACATATTATACAAACATAGAGGATAATTCCAACAATACGTGTTTTTATCGGTATATAAAGCGTTTTCTTTCTCTTGTATAAGAATTCCTGACTGAAAAAGGTATATTCTCTGCTGCTCATCGTATAAATATCATTCTCATTATGTTTTTATCTCTATAACTATTTATCAGAAACTAATTCCAGACAATTCTTTGGGAAATACACGTTTTCCTTTTCTCCGTCAATTCGAACGCTGTAAAGTGTTTCATTGTCTTTGCCAGTTAATATCACTCCGGCTTTTATTTTTTTCATTTCACCTGGTAATATGTTGAAATGACGGGCTTTTATCTTACCGAATTTACCCATATAATCACCAGATAGTATTTTGACTCTATCGCCAGTGTTCATTATATTAACTCCGTTTTAAATAATTTATTTCATTTTTAATAATACCACAATTTGAAACACACATTTATTTATTGATGCAAATCCAATTAATAATTGGATTCACCACAGTACGTTGTTACGCTGGATGGAAGGAATATCCCTGATTTTATGAAATCGATGGTATTATGTTAAGATTAGATATCGTGTGATCTGGTAATGACGTAAGCTTATTCTATCAGTCCAAGACGATTGGACTGTTTTCATGAGTACTGTTGGTCAAGGAGTTTATCGCTAGTTTTGATTTCGCCTATATGGAAACGCC
>CAZBQL010000147.1:4400-5886 GCA_964493985.1 uncultured Dehalococcoidales bacterium | reverse complement strand
GAAAATATCGAAGGGAGTTTTGCATGCAGGAAGTTTATGATTTCTTAAAGAAAGCCGGTGTTTATTACCTGGCAACAGTGGAAGGCGATCAGCCGAGGGTACGTCCTTTCGGAACATACCACATCTTCGAGGACAAGCTGTATATCCAGACAGGCAAAGTAAAAGACGTCTCCAAGCAAATGAGAGTAAATCCCAGGATCGAGATATGTGCGATGAGCGAAGGCTCCTGGATACGCATCCAGGCAATCGCCGTTGAAGATGACCGAGTTGAAGCAAAACAGAGTTTGCTTGACGCATATCCTAACCTGAAAGACAGGTATGCCGCTGATGATGACAATTGCCAGGTTTTGTATCTGAAGGATGCCGTTGCCACCATCTCCTCTTTTACAAGCGAGCCGAAAGTGATCAAGTTCTAGTATCGCGCTTCGGAAATACTTTAACTAGTACCGCTCATCCTTCGACTGGCTGAGGATGAACGATATTATGAGGCTCAGGATGAACGGTACTATACTATATTTTCCTTCTTTATTCCAGACCTTCGAACAGGTCCTTCTCTTTTCGCCTTTTCGGAGGTGGATAAGCCCTCATGAAGTATTCCCTCGGGCCCCGCAGTTTACTGAACAGGTCGATTGCCCGGAATAGCATCGGGCGAGTTCTCCCGTCACTCTGACTGGCGTGACTGGCTACTGCCTGGTTCCGGACCTCGACATACTTCTTATCAAGTTTGATGATGGCATGGATCGGATAAGAGATGTTGGTTATCTTTGTCAGGTCTACGTCCTTATTTCTACCGAAGTGATGCGGGTCCTGCCCGAACAGCGGCATTAACTTTATAAGCACTCTCATCATTCTTCGTGGATGCAGCAGGAAATAAAGCTTCGCCGGCTGGAACGGTAGCCCGGCATCGGGATACTGTTCGGGATCACCGGCCGCATGAAATGCTTTCACTACCCCGTAATGCGTTGCCAGGTGGTCAGGATGACCGTATCCTCCTCCTTCGTCGTGGGTGATCACCACGTCCGGCTGGATCTGGCGGATATACTTCACCATCCGTCCGGCTATTTCATCGACAGGTGCCCCCGCCATTGCATCGGGATGCTTGTTGTCGGGAGATCCCTGCATCCCCGAGTCCCGGTAACCGAGATAATAGAAGCCGGTCAGCCCCAGTATTTTTGAAGCCCTGGTAAGTTCGTCCACTCTCAGTTCCGCGATGGAGTTGTATCCTTCCAGGTACTTCGGATCAACCGTCCCCAGTTCTCCTCCGGTAGAGCAGACGTAATAGACCTGCACACCTTTATCAGCGTATTGTGCCAGTGTCGCCCCCATCCCGAAGCTTTCATCATCCGGGTGGGCGCCGAAGTATACGAGTTTTCTTTGTTTAATCATCGATACTCTTCTTATATATCAAACCATTATCGCAAATGTCACGTCTATTTACGTACCGGACATTGTTTATCCCGTGAGTGTATGTCTCACAGGTTGAACT
>CAZBQL010000147.1:0-4300 GCA_964493985.1 uncultured Dehalococcoidales bacterium | reverse complement strand
ATTCCCAGACCGACTGCTTTTCCTGCAGTCGCTCCTGTATAAAAGAATCCTCGGATTTAAACATATGAAACAGGATAAGCCCGATAGAGTTAGCGCCGTAGGCCGGTCTCCATGCTATCTCCTCCTGTTTTAGTCCGTCGGTTACCCTGCTGAGATTCCGGTCCAGGCCATCAATACCAATTTTCACAAATGCTTTTGCGTCCACTTTTACCTCCGCTGGATTTATTTATTATAAAAACGATTATAATACTATATTATAAAGAGAATGAACTGATATGACAATTTTTTATTACAGACTGCTTGAATTATGTTACTCGCCTTCGGAAGTCATCAGCTGTAGAGACTGAGTACGCATCGCCAGTGTAAAGGGTACTGATAACAAAACAATTGCCACTACCCCCCAGCACAATACTTTATAACCAACGATCGGTAAAAGGAACCCGGCCAGGAATGACATCCCGACCGACGTGATATGGTTGACACTGACTCCAGTGGAAAGAGTTGGCGTAAGTTCCTCGGGAGGAGCGATGCGGTTTACATACGTTGAGAGTCCTATACTTAAGGTAACAAGAAGATTGATAAAAACCACCATCACACAGAGAAACCATACGTTATCGACAAGGGCGTAGCCAACAAAACAGAGAGCCAATGCAACATAACCCACAGTGAGGGTAGTTCGTTCACCAAGTACATCGAGAATCAGGCCAATGCGTGGTGTGAGCAGAAAGTTGACGAAGCTGCTGGCAAGAAGCAGGAAGCTGATCTGAAGTGCCGATAGACTGTAATTGTAAACCAGCACCATAATATTGAATGCCGAAAATACCTGAGTGCGTGATCCTTCGAAAAGCAGGAGAACATAATATAACCAGTAACGCCACCTGAAGAGAAGGCGGGGTTGATTCTTTGTTGTCTCGCCGATATTCTTAGGTAAACGGGTAAGTACTACTGCTGCAGCGATTATCAATACTCCAGCAATCCCTGCCATCACGCGCAGCGAAAACCATTGCGTTAAAACCATAATACTCCCGATACCTGCCATGGAAGCAAGCGCAGCGATAGATGCCAGAGAACCAAGCACCTTACCTGTATTTTCCGTGCTTGCCAGACCGAGTCCCAGTGAGTTGTTCAGAGGCATCCAGAGATGAAAACCAAGGCTAGCGGTGATAGACACAACAGCAAGTCCCGTCCATGAATGAACTGCGGCATATAGCGCATATCCTGCACCCATAACGGCAACCGAGACTATCGCTCGCCACGTAAGAGGAAGATGCATGACAAGGGCTGCGATAAACATCAGTCCCAGTCCGGGGATCTCTCTGATACCTGCCTGGAGCAGTACCTGTGAACCGCTCAATCCCAGCTCTTGCATAAAGTTGGTATTGACTCCATTCTGTAAGCCGGTACCAAGACTCAGCAGAAAAATAGCAGCAGCCAGTAAAACAAGATTTCGACTCCATATCCCGCTCTTATTGAAAAGTATGAGTACACTCTTAATTTTTTCTTTCATATCCGGTTTCCCCGTAATCATGAAAAAAGAGTGTCCGATTATTATTTCGGACACCCGCCTTTCTCGTTTACGGGTCTATATGTTTTTATACTCCCTACGGGTACCCGCCTGCTACGCACGAAATCCCCTGTTATCAGCCAACTAAAACGCATAAAGAAACCGGAAAATGATCAATTCCGCACTGACGAGTGCCTTGAAATAAGATATATTACATCATCCGGTGACCCTTCACAAGTTTAAAATTATTATAATGAGCCCGTTAATTATCAGATAAATTACTTCCTGAACAGTAATCGTTCTTTTACCCCCCATATAAATATTGTAAGATTGGTGTAAATCTTATCTTCAATTTTAACCATATTCAGAATTTAGAGTTTAGGATTTAGTAATTACTCAAGTGGTGAGGTAGGAATTATGGAAATAGCCCTCTATGTAATCATATTTATCCTGCTGGTGCTGGTAGGTTTCCTCGTGATGCGGCCCCGTAAAATAGAGATACCGGATATCGTTGAACTTGAGGCCAAGCTCAGGTACGCCCTGGCTTCCGCCGACTCGGTAAAGGAGATACATGACCTTCTGGAAGATATGCCGCGCGACGTCCTGGCATCGATTACCCGCAGCCAGGGGACCCGTTCCGGCAAGCTCAATGAACTTCTCGCCACCCTTGAACTCACCAAGTACGATCGTCTTTTCTACCTCGGCGATCCCATCGACTTCGTCGGAATCAAGTATGACGAGGGCATCGACTTCATCGAGGTCAAGACCGGTCGCGTCCGTTTCACCGAGGACGAACTAAAACTCAAAGACCTCATCGAGTGCAAAATGGTCAACTACCTCCCCCTCTCCATAAAACGCATCAACTTCGCCGAGGAGATCAACACTGGAGAGATTGAGATAGAGGAATAATGACAGAACAACTCAACGATTTCGACCGGTGGGCTCTCAGCTATGATGAGGACATGCGGAAAGCAGATGATTCCGATGACTGGATGTTCGGCGGTTATTACCGCGTCCTGGATAAGGTTGTTGAGTATTGCGAGCTCGAGAAATATGAGAACCCACTGGTGCTGGACATCAGCGCCGGTACCGGCAATCTTTCGGTAAAATTCCTCGAAAAGGAGTTGATGGTAACAGCAATCGATCCTTCGCAAAAAATGCGGGAAATCTGTAAAAGCAAGTACCCGCACCTGGAGGTACTGCAAGGTAATTTCCTGGATATTCCGCTTCCTCCGCAAAGTATCGACATCATCATCTCATCCTACGCCTTCCACCACCTGACCGAGGAGGAAAAAGCTGTGTCCGTATCACTGATGTCAGATATCTTGCAGCCCGGCGGCAGGATCGTCATCGCCGACCTTATGTTCAAAAATCCGTCGGAGAAGGAACTTAACAGGCAAAAACTGTTAGATCCGGAACAAGCTAAAGAGTTCGAGGAGATAGAGGAAGAATACCCGGCATATTTCGATGATCTCGAACAGCTCTTTCAAAGAAACGGCTTCAGCTTCTGCGGCGAACAGCTTACTGAATCAGTCTGGGTTCTTCGTGGCTGTCTCCAGTCTTAATTATACTTCGGTTACTCCGTCGGAAGTATTTTTAATCCCATCTTTTCGACATGGACTATTTCCCCTGTATCCGGATTGATGATTACATCGAGTCTCACGCGTGATGGTTCGCCGAAATAGAAAGTGACATCTGCGTATAATTCACCTTCTTTACCAGAGTTCTGAAAAGGATTCTCATCGAATTCTTCGTCATAAGCTATCCCTATCTCTCTTGGAATGTACTCTCCCTCAGGTTTCTGCCAGGTGATCTCAGCCCAGCCGAACAACACTTCATAGGTATCATATTTCTCCAGAAACATTTTTGCATCTTCTGCATCAAGGGCAATTTCTACTAACCTGTCTTTCTCTTCTTCAGTCAGTTTCCTGAATTCTTTCATCCCTTCAGGATACCCGCTGCAGCCGGAAATACACGCTAGCAACCCGCATAATAAGCCTGTAATCAATACTTTAACTATCATTTTATGTCAAACAGCTTTCTTATCTCCGTTGCCGGTATCTCTCTTACTTCGCCCTCTTTCAAGTCACCCAGGGTTAGTCCGCCAACCCGAATTCTCCGGAGACCCAGTACCCTGCATCCCAGCGACTCGAACATCCGTCGCACCTGCCGCTTTCTGCCCTCATGAATTATAACGGAATAAGTATGCTCCTGGTTAGCCTTAATGTTAGATATCTTCGCCGGTGCCGTTTTCCCGTCCTCAAGCACTATCCCCTTCTCCAGCCTGTTTTTCTCATCCGTTGTTATTTCCCGGTCCAGCGTTACCAGGTACTCCTTGTCATGCCTGTAGCGTGGATGCGTCAGCCGGTTCGTCAGTTCTCCATCGTTTGTCATCAGCAGCAAACCGGTGCTGTCCTTGTCCAGCCTGCCTGCCGGGTATAATCTCAGTTGCCTGTACTTTTCAGGAATAAAGTCAATTACCGTCTTCCTGCCGCGATCATCGTTCATCGTAGACAGCACATCCGGCGGCTTGTTCAGCACAAGGTACACGTGTTTTTCCGTTACCGGATTAATTATCACACCATCGAACGTTATCCGATCTTTACGACTGTTCACCGGCTGGCGCAGGTTCTCCGCAACCTTGCCATTTACCATCACTCTGCCCTCCATTATGGCGGCAGCAACTTTCCTCCTCGATCCCACTCCAGCTCCGGTAAGTACTCTCAGCAAATCCTCTTTCTCACTCATATCTACGATTATATACAATATAGTCGAGGATTAATATTATCTTTCTCC
>CAZBQL010000146.1:0-5984 GCA_964493985.1 uncultured Dehalococcoidales bacterium | reverse complement strand
GAAGAACTACAGATATACCATGAGAAAATCGAATGGGTTATGGCAGCTCGGGCCAAGATGAGAGGTCAGATGCCGCCTCCTGGACCTCAGCAGGAGAAAGCATAATCCCGGATATAACAACAGATATATTATAATTAGTGTGTTTTGAGACATGGAACTAATAATTCCATGCCTGAAAAGGTTCTCCAAAAGCCTACCGTTTTGGTGGAGGCGGGGGAGAGTCGAACTCCCCGTCCAAAAGAGGCTACCCAGAATATACTACAAGCTTAGTCGACTCTTTATTCTTGCCGGAACAGACCTCTGCCGACCGAGTTCTGCCCGGCAAGTCGATTTTTTCTTTCGCCGCCCTTATCGACGTCCGGGCAACGGCACCCCGGCTTTTCGTCACCCAATCCCAACCCGTCGGGGTGGGGTCGGGTTGGATGTGTCACCTAACTATTAGGCGGCAACTAATACTGGTTCTTCGCCAGTTATTTTTGCCACTTGTTTTATGAGGGTAGCGGCACCTCAGCCTGCAATCCTGTAGCATACCTCCCCTGTCGAACCCGCGCGCCCCCTTTTACTTCGCGCCTGCCGCTGACTTTTGACTGCGTTTCTTCACTGTCCGTCTGATCTCTCTATCCAAATCTCTTCGGGCAATGGATTCACGTTTGTCATACAATTTTTTACCCTTGGCCAGGGCTATCTCTACCTTGGCAATGCTGCCCTTGATGTATATTTTCAGGGGCACCAGCGTAAGACCTTTCTCGGCAAGCTTGCTTACCAATCCGGCGATCTCCCTGCGATGCAGCAGCAGCTTCCTTGGCCTGGTAGGCTCGTGACTCATGTAACTGGCACTGTCATACCTGGCTATATGAGCGTTCAGAAGCCACAGTTCGCCCTTCTCAGGCTTGACATAGGCATCTGACAAACTCGTCTTCCCGGCACGGACCGATTTTATCTCGGTGCCGGTAAGCGCTATTCCCGCTTCCATACTCTCCAGTATATGGTAGTTATGGAAAGCTTTTCTGTTGGTCGCTATAGTCTTAATCGCCATCATTATAATTATATCACAGGTGTCTTTCAGAAAAGATATTGCTGATTCAAGGTCGGGCACACAGCAAACCAAAAAAGAGGGACTGCACTCTCGTACAATCCCCTCTTATCTCTTTATATCGGAGAAACTTACATCATTTGTCTGAGTAGTGAATAAGCCTATTTCTTCTCTTCTTTTTCGGGCTTGGACAGCACTTCATCGACGATTCCGTAATCAACAGCTTGCTGAGGGTTCAGATAGAAATCACGGTCCGTGTCACGGGCGACCTTTTCGAGGTCCTGGCCCGTATGCTTGACAATGATTTCGTTAAGGCTGTCCTGCAAGCGGGTGATCTCACGGGCATGAATCTGTATATCGGATGCCTGTCCCTGAGCGCCACCGAGAGGCTGGTGCATGTGAATGGTTGAATTAGGCAGAGCGTACCTCTTTCCCTTCGTACCGGCGCAGAGAAGGACCGTTGCCATGCTTGCCGCCATTCCTACGCAGATAGTCGATACATCCGGGCGGATAAACTGCATGGTATCGTAAATAGCAAGGCCGGAATAAATGCTTCCGCCAGGACTCTGGATGTACATGCTGATATCCTTGTCAGGATCTTCTCTTTCCAGATACAGAAGTTGAGCGATCAGGATATTGGCAATCTGGTCCGAAATCGGCGTGAAAAGCATAACAATACGCTCCTTTAAAAGCAGCGAGTATATATCCCAGTACCTTTCACCCCTGGGACCACTTTCCACAACCCCGGGTATTACACTCAATGGATTAAATGCCTTGGGATCATAATTCATCGGATCGAAGTTCATTTCTCTTCCTCCTTTTTCTTTTTCCTTGTTCCGGTTGTTTTCTTTTTCCCGACGGGTTTTTCAACCGCCGTATATTCAGTGAGTTTCTCCATCGTCTTCCTGGTCAGCATATTCTGAACGATCGAGTCCCGTATCTGCGGATCATTAAAGAATTTCCTCAATTCATCTTTCCTATCAGTAGAGTCTTTTACCATATTTTCTATCTCTTCATCTACCTCTTCATTGCTAACCTCGATCTCCTCAACCTCGGCAACCTTACTCAGGACCAGTGAATGGACCACTCTGTGTTCGGCCACCGGTCTCAGGTCCTCGCGTACCTGTTCTTCGGTTTTACCAACCGTATCCAGGTAGTCCTCGAGCGACTGACTGCTTCTCTGGAACTGCTGGTTGAGTATACGGGTTATCTCGGATTCCACGAGTATAGGAGGGTACTCAACTTTCGATATGTCGGCGATGCCGTGAATAATTTCTTCTTCGAAATTATTCTTCGACTGCTGCTCGGCACGCTCTTTCATATCTGTTTCTGCCTTCTCGCGGAGTGCAGCCATAGTCTCGAATTCAGCGCCCACCGTCTTAGCAAAATCATCGGAGATCTCGGGTAACACTTCCTTTTTTATCTCTGTGGCATTTATCTTGAATTTAACCTTGTTGCCGGCGAGTTCTTCATCGCCGTAGTCCTCGGGATATTCAAGTTCGAATTCTTTCTCATCGCCCGGATTCATCCCCACGAGCTGCTCTGCGAATCCCAGGACGGGAAAAGTCTGTCCGGCCGTTACCTGGTATTGTACGCCTTTCTGTTCGATAACATTCTTTTCACCCATCGTGCCGACTATATCCATTATTAAAAGGTCATCAAACTCAACAGCGCGTCCTTCAACCGGTTCCCAGGTAGCATTCTGATGCCGTAGCTGTTCAATTACTTCGTCAACCTTTTCAGAGGTAACTTCTATGGTCTCCTTTTCCACCTTCAGGCTCTTGTAGTCACCCAGTTCAACCGTCGGTTTCAGGGGTACTGTTGCCTTCATTATCAGCGGTTCCATCTGTTCTATCTCTATCTGCGGCTGGGCGATGGCCTCGATACTCTGTTCCTCGACCGCTTTGGCATAAGCCGTAGGAATAAGGTCATTGAGGGCTTCCTCCATGAGATATTCTTTACCAAGGTAGCGTTCGAAAATATCCCTCGGCGCCTTCCCCTTGCGGAAGCCCGGAATCCTCGCCTTTTTATTCAGCCGCTTGAACGCGACCTGCATGGACTCCTCCACCTCTTCCGGCTCCATTTCAATAGTCAAAAACATCTGACTATTTTCGGTCTTGTCATTGGTTATTTTCATTCTTCCTCCAGAAGCTTTAAATGCAATTCGGTCAACTGTTCATCGGAAACAGGTGAAGGAGCATTAAGTGTAAGGTCCATCGCAGCCTGGTTCTTGGGGAAAGCCATAACTTCCCTGATATTTTCCTCCCCTGCCAGAAGCATTACCAGGCGATCTACCCCCGGGGCAATACCTCCGTGTGGTGGAGCTCCGTACTCGAAGGCGTCGAGCAGGTGTCCGAACCGCGCCCTTATCTCTTCGTCCTTGTATCCCAGCAAATTGAATACCTTGTTCTGTATTTCACGTTGATGAATCCTGATACTGCCGCTGGCGAGTTCATAACCGTTGCATACCAGGTCATATTGCCTGCCCGTCACCTTTTCAGGCGCAGTGTCTATATACGGTATATCTTCATCTTTCGGTGCGCTGAACGGATGATGGACCGAGTCCCACCTGCCGAGTTTTTCGTCGTACTCGAACAGCGGAAAATCAACGACAAAAGCGAACGCAAGCTGGTCTTTCGGTATCAGGCATAGGCGTTTTCCCATTTCATTCCTGAGAGTATCCAGCACCATATTTACCATCTTTATATTAGCGGCTGCGATAAGCATCAGATCACCTGGTCCGGCATTCATCCGTTCCGCCATCGCCTTAACCTGTTCGACCGTTAAGTACTTCGACGCCACAGATCTAACATTTTCTATCGTTATGTCATCCAGACTTCCGACTGAGGAGTCCAGCGCTATGGTCAGGATTCCGGCAGCACCCAGAGTTCTTACCAGCTTGTTCAACTCATCCAGTTGTCCCCGCGAGTAACCGGCGCAGCCCGGAGCGCAGATCCCTTTTACCTTACCTCCTTCAGCAACAGCCCGGCTGAACACGCCGAATTCAGTCCCCGCTGCAATATCGGACAGGTCTGCCAGTTCCATTCCGAACCGGAGATCAGGCTTATCGGAACCGAAACGTTCCATAACATCAGCATAGGAAAGACGGGGAAACGGCTTCAATATCTTAAATTCAGGTTTTAATTTCTCTATCATGGAGATATATAATTCTTCGATAAGGTTAAAAATATCTTCCTCTTCGACGAAACTTATCTCTATATCGAGCTGGGTATGCTCCGGCTGGCGGTCGGCGCGATTATCCTCGTCACGGAAACATTTCGCTATCTGGAAGTACTTTTCCATACCGGCGACCATCAGGAGCTGCTTTATCTGCTGCGGCGACTGTGGTAAGGCGTAGAACTCACCCGGGTGAAGGCGGCTCGGGACAAGGTAATCCCTGGCGCCCTCGGGCGTACTCTTGATAAGGATTGGTGTCTCTATTTCTATAAATCCTCGCTCATCCAGGAAATCACGCATATATTTGATAACCTTGTGCCGCAATATAAGGTTATCCTTCATTCTTTCCCGCCGAATGTCCAGGTAACGGTATTTGAGTCTTATGTTCTCATCTACCTCCACGTCCTCGTTAATGTAGAACGGAGGGGTCAAAGACGGGTTCAGTATTTTCGTCTCTTCGGCGATTATCTCTATCTCGCCGGTGGGCAGTTTGGGATTTACCGTTCCCTCCGGTCTGAGAGAAACCTTTCCTGTTACACTGACCACATACTCATTCCGCATCTCAGTGGCTGTCCTGTGGCAGTCCGCTGCCAGTTCCGGATTATAAACGACCTGTACTATCCCCTCACGATCCCGTAGATCGATAAAGGTCAGACCGCCGTGGTCGCGGCGTCTATGCACCCAGCCGGCAAGGGTTACCCTGCTGCCGACATGATCTCTGTTCAGTTCTCCACAGCTATGACTCTTAAGCAAATAAAATACTCCGGGAATAAAAAGTGAGGACTACCTATAGCGATTATATCTTATGTACAGCCCGTTCAGCAACACATCGAGCCTGAAATAGTATGTCTCTATACCATCCCGATTTTCATCGGGATCCAGAGAACCTGGTATAGATAATTTCGAACAGTTGCAAGGAAAACACTGTCCTTCGATCCAGCGGTCGGGTCATTGCGGAGGTATAATGAACTCCATTCGAATGTATGGTCGAGGTAACCTGTTACGGCTTTTGTTTGTTTTGTACTTTTTAGTTCATGAATGATATGATTTCAATATAGAGGAATATTGTATAAAGGAATTAACTAAACCAACGATACATTTGAATTTGTATTTTGGTTTTGTAGATTCTTTAGAGACGATACTATTCTGAAACTAATAATGGTTGGTAAGACATTGCACCAGCTATCTCAAATTGATTCCACCAAACTACAGCTTTTCCATAAAGTTTAGCCGTGGTGAAGCGACCATCATATCCTACTTCAATTTTATCAATGATATCCTTCCATGAAATGTCTTCAGGAACAACCAAATTGATTGTATTAATCCTCTTTTTCAATATCTTCGAGTTTTCCTTAGCAATGTTTGCACTATTGTTCAGCAGGATTATAACCATGTAATAACCATTTTCATCTTTACTAACTCCTGTTGCCAGTGCTAGATAAGATATCAGAGGATATTCGTAATCGAGTCCTTCTATTAAAGTCTTCACCATTGGGGAATCTGAATTTTTTTCTAGATTCTCTCTAGAAGTCAGTTCATAATAATGTGCCAATGAATGAGATTCACTTGAGAAAAATGCATTCACAGTACCAAATTCTTGGAGTTTATCGGCAAGCAGCTGATAGTTTTCATTATCAGCAAGTGATGGAATATTACGTTCATAGGCATCAATCATATCTTGCATACCGTCAGTCCACATAACCCAAAAAAGGAAATTTCCTAAAATAGCAAGTCTGTGCCCTCTCCCTAACGGGCGTATATTGCTACGTTTTGA
>CAZBQL010000145.1:0-6093 GCA_964493985.1 uncultured Dehalococcoidales bacterium | reverse complement strand
CTAATTAAAATAGGACCCGTTTATATATAGATTCCCGCTTCTGTATCAGGCACGGGACAGCCTTCAAAGAGGGAATGACAAAGGAGAATGGAGCGGGAGACGAGGCTCGAACTCGCGACCCTCTGCTTGGGAATTGCGTAAAGTGAGTGTATTTTAGTGATTTTGAAGCTGATTTCTGGTTTTGTGCTAATTCCTATTTTAGCTTCAAAATGCCCAGTTTTAACCAGTACGGTGGAAACGGTTTGTGCCAAATTTGTGCCAAATATTGGTGCTATTTACTTTTCAATTGCTTATTCTTCAAGTTTTACATAATGCAGAAATGTTACCTAATCTACTTTTTTAATCTTTAAACCTTCCTATTTTTTTAAGAATTAAGGCTATCCATACCAATGGATAGCCTTGTACTTGTATGATGGTCGTCTTATATCTTTTAAGCTTATTTTACTTAACTCTGCAGCTCAGCATGATGCTTTTGTGCAAGCTTCTGGAGTTGATCCAGTGACATCCCGTAGCGCCCAAGACCACCTCTCAGCCTCGGATCGAGTAAATCCCTCAAAGCATCGGCCAGCATGTTAAAAGCAAATACTACCAGAGACAGGGCTACCCCGGGCCATATCATCATCCAGGGAGCTATAGTCATATTTTGACGCCCAGAGGTACTGAGCATGCCCCCCCAGCTGGGGTAGGGAGGTGGAATTCCCAAGCCGAGGAAACTGAGTGTCGATTCAGCCAGAATCACCATACCCATACCGGTGGCAACGCTGATAATGACAATTGACATTATATTCGGTATGACGTGACGCATGATTATCGTACGACCGGGAACACCAATCGCTCTTGCTGCTTCAAAATATACATCTTCCCTGATACGTATAACAGCGCTTCTTATTACTCTCACCTGGGAGATACCACCACTTACTCCCAGCACAACTATCACCTGCCAGATACCTGCACCCAGAACAGCCATAATAGTCAAGTAAAGAGCGAGTGCCGGAAAGCACATCCAGGCGTCTATAAAGCGCTGTAATATTAAATCAAACTTTCCACCAAAGTATCCTGAAGGAACGGCAAGAAGCAGTTTAACAACGACACTAATAGCCTGAGCACCCAGTGCTACGACTATTGAAATACGAGATCCGTAGACAATACGGCTAAGCATGTCTCGTCCCAGGTTATCTGTCCCCAGCAAGAATTTAGATGAAGGAGGAGTTAAACGGTCTTCCAGCATAATTTGATTCCAACCATACGAGGCAAGACCAGGACCGCCTTCTTCCGGAGGGGGAAAACCCAGCCAGGTCAGGTCAGCGAAAACGGCTGTAAGAACGAGTAATATGATTATAATGAAACCGATGAAACCGAGTGGTTTCTCCTTGAATAGCCGAATAACTAAATCAATTAGAATAAAGTGTCGCTTCCGTCTTATGATAACCTCTGATGATATTTCTGATGAGTTCTCTGCCATTATTCTCTCCCCTCTACCTGTAACGTATCCTGGGATCCATCCAGGCGTAGGATATATCGACTATGACGTTCATTACCAATATGGCAGTAGCAATCAACGTATTAATAGCGCTGATTATCGGGTAGTCTCTTTGATTAAGGGCGTCAAGGAAAGCGATACCCATCCCGGGCAGGGCAAATATCGTCTCTGTAACGATCTGACCGGCAAGTACGACTGGAATCTGCCCTCCAACTACGGTTATTACCGGAATAAAAGCATTTTTTGCGGCATGCCTCATCAGGACAGTACGTTCTCTAAGTCCCTTCGCCCAGGCTGTTCTGATGTAATCCTGTCTCAAAACTTCCAGCATCATCGTGCGTGTCAGCCTGATCATTAACGCCGATGAAGCAGCACCCGTCAGGAAAGCCGGTAGAAGAAATTGTTTCAGGTTTTCTATCAGATTCTCGGTTATAGGGACATAGACTATATTAGGCATCGTACCCCACCAGATGGAAGGGTACACTATAACCATCGTCATCAACCAGAAACCGGGAATGGAAAGTAACACAATGGCAAAAACACGCCCTGTATAGTCCATCAGACTATCCTGCCGGGTAGCCATGAACATGCCTATCGGCAGGGCTATAGCCCAGCTTATCAACATGGACAGAAAGCCAAGCTCAACGGATACTGGAAGTCTCGACTTTAATATGTCGATTACAGGTTCGTTATCCCACAGGGAATGTCCCAGGTTGCCCTGAAGCATACCGTAGAATTCGCCTGTTTCCTGTGGTAAGATTCCCAGCCAGCGTCCGTACTGGACAGGTAAAGATTCATCCAGTCCCATAGCGTGTCTAAGATCTTCGACGTCCTGAATATCGGTTGATCCTTCTGCTACCCATTCGGAAACCATCATGTCCAGCACGTCACCCGGAATGAAGCGTACAAGCATGAATACTATTATGGTCACCAGGATTAGCGTAGGTATTACCAATAGTATTCTTCGAATTAGATAAGCACGCATATCACTCAACCGATCGATTTAAAATAATTTGTATTAAGTTTTTGATATCTGCTCGTACAGACTATCCTTATCTACCATTCGACATGTCAGAGTAAAGTTAAAAAGTATAAAAGTGTTTATCATAAACGTTATAACTTGTCAATGTTCATTTGCAGTAGTATAATGTCGAATCACCTTAATCCAGGATAAGGTAAAACATCTTGACATGCCGAAGTAAAGCATTTATACTTCCACCTACCAATGAAGAATTGTCATATATGCTATCATATGTGATATTACAATTCAATAGATGGAGTGAGTATTTAATAAGAAAAAAACCTGTAACTGCTTAAATAAATAAAGCTGGCCCTCCCATGGATATCCTGAGTTATAAGTAGTAGCAATGGATATCGGAATAAATCACAACAATACCAGTCCAGTGTCCGGAGCCTTGGGAGTAATCAGTACCAGTAACACAGCCAGCCAGGGAGGTGATACGCCTTAAGAAAAATAGACGGGATAGTCAAGGATAAAAACGATTTATAAATCTCCTGTATCTGGAGAGGAGGTGAAACGGTAGTAATGAAGAAAATTGCATGGTTGATTATTAGTGTAATAATGGTGTTCTCACTGGTTATGGTGTCCTGCGGTAGTGATGAAGATACCGGAGGAAAAGTTAAGGAAGAAGATACCGGTCAAACAGTGACCGTTGGAGGAGGAGAAGAAACAGAGGAGGAGGTGAAAGGGGAAGAAGTATCTTCTTCAACAGGACCAGAGTACGGCGGCACGCTTAGACTCGCCCAGATAGCGGACAGCACCAATTTCGATGATGTTGTTACCCGTGGGTTCGTTCAGGGCGTCACATTCCTGCTGACTAATGAGTCGATGTGGAGGGGCGACTGGACAAAGGGACCTGCCGGTGGCTACGGCACCAACGAATGTGACTGGATTGGTGCCTATGATGTCTTTTCTCAAAAGAGGGGTTTTGCGGCAGAAAGCTGGGAATGGAGCATTGACCCCGCTACGGATCAAGGCATTCTCGTCTACCAGATCCGGGATAATATAAATTATGCTCTCAACCCGGACAGTGAAGCCAGTAAACTGGTAGGCGGTCGAAAAATGACGGCTGATGATGTTGTTTTCACGTTCACGCAGGTAATGACTGACGACAGGGCTTATATGTACCGTGCTTATCCGTCAATGAGAAAATCATTCCATTGCGAGAAAACCGGTCCCATGGAAGTTACCGTTACCATAGCGTCATCTGATTTGATAACGGCTATCGCCAAATTCGGCAATTATGTTGGTGTGGTGCCTCCTGAGGTGGTCGATAAATACGGTGACATGGCGAGTTGGAAAAACTCCGTTGGTACCGGGCCATTTATGCTTAAAGATGTTATAAAAGGTAGCCAGATGCTCCTGGAGAGAAATCCCGATTACTGGGGGACGGATCCAATAGGTCCCGGAATGGGCAATCAGGTACCGTATATAGATTATCTGCAGTATCTCATCATACCGGACGCTTCTACCCGACTGGCAGCCTTGCGGACAGGCAAGATTGACCAGTATAGTCCGGTCAGCTATGAAGACGCCGAGAATTTGAGAAAGACAGCTCCGGAAATGGAGGAAGGAGAAGGAGACTTCGGTGGTACGCCGTGGCCTATATACATGAATACCCAGAGAAGCCCCTTTAATGATCTTAAGGTACGACGGGCATTGTTGATGGGAGTCGACCTCGAGTTGATTAAAAATACTTTAAACCACGGCCTCGGGCAGATACTTTACTGGCCGATCGAATACACGCCAGCTTACGCAGACTGCTACCTTGGACTTGATGACCCGGATTGTCCGGAATCCGTAAAGGAATTGTACGTCTATAACCCGGACAAGGCAAAACAGCTTCTTGCCGAAGCAGGATATCCCAGTGGATTCAAGACTTCGGCGCTTATTTCCCAGAATGAGGTCGACTACCTCTCGGTAATCAAAGATATGTGGTCAAAGATAGGTGTTGAACTGGAGCTCGATGTCAGGGAGTCTGCTGCCGTAACTTCCGTCTACCGCAGCGGTGAATATGACATAGTATCCCGAGTCGGTGGTCGTGGTCCAATCAGTGTCTTCTACCACATGGTGACGATGGTTGGGGATGGACCTGTCGGAGGAAACGCAAGTAATATCAAGGATCAGAAGTTAATCGATGCATCGACGGAGATGCAGGCAACTTTCATCAAAGACGATAAGGCAGCCATGGCACAATTCAGGGAGCTGATGAAATACGCTCTCGACCAGGCATACGTACTCACGGGTCCTGTATATCGCCAATCTACCTTCTGGTGGCCCTGGCTGAAGAACTATTCGGGCGAAATACAGATAGGCTACTTCGATATGCAATACTGGGCATCCTATATCTGGCTCGATACAGACTTGAAGGATTCGATGGGATATTAAACAGAAGCAGGAACTAATAAAATAAGAACATTATGCTGAAAAAGGAGTAGATTTTAGAAGCGTATTGTGTAAAATGCCGTGCCAAGAGGGAAATGAAAGACGCCAAAGCAATAACCATGAAAAATGGGAAACCTGCGACACAAGGCACCTGTCCGGTATGCGGTACCAAGATGTTCCGAATTGGTAAAGGCTAGATTATAATTAATTTACTTCATGGATAATAGAGGCTGGATGCACCAGTACGAGTACATCCAGCCTCATATTATTTCCCGTGTAATAAACACTATTATCACCATGCCGATGTTTGTCATATCATGGTTAGAGTTATTTTTACCTGAATAGCTGAAATCTATAGAAAAATGAATGTAACAAACCAGAATACTATCAATTCTAATCGAACAAACAGTTTGAAAAATATTTGTGGTTGTCTTGAATAATAGAAATGTAAATAATCACGATGGATATACTAAACAAAGCAATCACCGAAAAAGTGGAGGTATATAATCGAGACCGAGAACATGACGAGTCTGGTGATCCAGCTTGTCTAGCAGGGTTATAAGCGTTTTCCTTTCATCTGAGGATAATGTAGAGAATATCATATCAATCGAGGTAAGTGGCATTGTCTCGAATAGTTTAATTCCTATTTCGGTTATCGTGATCTGATAACGATTAGAGGAATTCCTTTTTTCTCGTTTAACGAGTCCTGCCTTTTCCATTCTCTTGATAATAAGGGATATTGTGTTATGGCGCTTTAGTGTTATTTCTGATATTTCATTTATGGTCGAAGTACCATTTTCTACCATTAAAACACGGAGTATTTTCGATTGCTCGGCTGAAAGACCGAGCTTACGTAACTCAACAGATCGAGCTTTACAGATCAGATCATAGACTTCAGTAATTTTACCCCAGATTGAATAATTGTCCACGAGTTAGAACCTTCCTAATACAGTCATTTTATACTGGTTTTGAATTATTTTCAACTGCAATATCATATGTGATATTGCAGTTGACATACCAACTGCCAAATGTTATACTCTGCCCACGTAAAAGGTGAGTGTAATCGTTAAGTCGACTATGTTGATTTTTGTTGAATTTCGAGCAGCTAGCCTTGCCGGGGGAAACCAGGGTGCTGAATGTTGGCAGCTCATTTCAGCTTAATTAACAACCATACCCCTCCCGTGTCCGGAGCCCTGGGGGTAATCGG
>CAZBQL010000144.1:3195-6184 GCA_964493985.1 uncultured Dehalococcoidales bacterium | reverse complement strand
ATCGCTTCTTGCTCCCCGACGTAAACTCTTAACTCATAATTCCCCGGCTCATCAGGTACTGTCCAATAGTTATCAAATGCCACGGTGAAAATCTGCCCCGGCGTAAAAGGCTCAAGCCCCTCCGGTACAGGAAGGTCTACTTCTTCCTTCGTTTGCTGGTTATAAAATGTGAATCGCGAAAAAGTTACGGCATCTTTCAAGTTCTCGCTTACCGACAGAATGATGAATATTTTATCTCCCGGATGATAAGGAGCTCCCACGACCCCAGACTGGGGGATTGGCTCTTCGGGCAAAGGCCCGAAATATCCCGTTGGAAGTCTATGATCCGACGGTTCCTTCATTACCGTTATCCGGTCGATCAGCACTGGCGTCTGAGATGAACACCCTGAAACGAACAGGATAAGTCCAAACATTAATATGCAGATAGAAATAACTATTCTTGTTTTAATCATAGTTTAATCTTCTTTACCTTTTTACCGTTTGCCCTAAAGTAATGCCACCCGGTCCCCATACAGGATCACCTTTAGAGTCAAATTTCTGGATAAATGAGTCCCGGGAGGAAAAAACATCTATTCCCAATGGAGATGGGGCCAGCGGTCCTGTCGTCCATGCAAACAGTAACCCACCTTCACCGTCCGATATCAGATTTCCTGCCGATGCAAATATTTTATCTTCCGTCTCGATTAATATACCTTTATTACCCCACAGGTTTGTTCCCTCCAAATCCAGTTTTTGTATTCGGAGTCTTTTCTCCTGGATGGATTCGGAGTTGCCAATGTAACCCCATGCAACAAAAAACCCACCGGTCCCGTCCGGAGTTCCCTGGCTTGACACCCTAATAGTATCCGGGTCGTGCCAGACCTGGATACCGTAGTCAGACCAGCCTGGCTTTCCGAACGAATCGAGTTTTTGTGCGTACAGGCTGTCCGAAGTGCTCCACAATGTCATTATATTTCCGGATATATCCCGGCCGATGAAGGGGAAAGCTACATAGCCCGGGGCGTTAAGATTTTTGTCCAGTTCGGTTTGCGTCTGCCATTCGATGCTACCTGACGAATCAAGATTCAATGTTGTTACATAGTAAATATCAGCAGTGTATTCAATCCAGTTCAGCAAAATTCCCCCCGAACCATCTGGTATCATCATAGCCTGCTGGCTGTCTACGACATGGCTCGTGGTATAGAGTACTTTCCCTTTCTTGATGACACTTTGACCTTCCCAAAGTAGATTCGCTTCCCCGTCTATTCTCTGCCCGCAGAAACGGCTACCGTTATCCAGTTCATCCCAAATAACGATTATCCCGCCAAAGCCATCCGGGACCAACCTGGAAGACATGAACTGGTAATTGTCACGCCTCAGCAGTACTCCATCTTCATCCCAGAGAAATGTCCCGTCGTTGCCTGTTCTCTGAATAAACAGATTACCCCGCTGATTACTTTTACTATAGGCAATAAAGGCATTTCCTGAACTATCCGGGCAAATATGTTCTACGCTGCTGTTCACCGGCAATTCTGCCTGCCATATAATTTCTCCTCCGGCACCGATCCTGAAAATAGTCTCAGATGGCGGGGTAACTTCGTCAACGGGTGAAACCAGGGAGTATGTTATGGCGCCGCCGTTCCCGTCACTTATAAGTGTCAGTTGGTCGTTCCTGAACGCATATTGTTTGCCCAGCACCCGGTCCCACACGGTTTCTCCGGCCCTGTTTACGCTTTGAACGTGGATCTCCTGATATTCATCTACGGTTAGCTCTCCGTAAATGACAATAGCCCCGCCGTTTCCGTCGCTCACGACGTCGGGAGAAGCAACTGATCGTACTGCTTCCAGACCGTGGACGGCAGAATCTGATAAATTTACACTTTCATTTTTATCGCTATCACCGGTTTCCGGTCGACAGGAGGATGTAAGAATAATAGAAATGAGTAAGCCGATAATGGCGATGAACCACGTCAATGGCTTGAGTCTTTTCATATCATTTCCCTCCTCACTGCAGAAAAAACGATTATCTTATTTAAGTAGTTACTACTTATTAACCGGGCTTTCTCCGGGGTAGATAACTGTTTCTGCCAGCCTGTTAATATCATCGCTGAGTAACCATATTTGAGAGGAGCTTGTACCGGGCGAGACCGAGGCGGAGGCAGTTGTTGCCTGAGCTGTGGTACGCCCGTTTTGAGTAACAACGCTGTCATTCGGCACAAGGTGAAAGACCTCTATCGTGCACCATTGGATATTGCTATGAAAAATAACTTCTTCTATCTGTTTGAGTTCGCCGTTTTCAAGCTGATAAACGCCAGTGCTCCCGTACCCGACATCACCCCAAACGAAACTTATCATCAATGATAGGCCATCGTCGCCCGTTTCCAGTGAATCCAGGCCACGTTTGTCTATCTCCCCGAACACTTCTGCCGGATGCCTCTTGACGACAACGTTGTCTACCTCGTTTGCTCTGATATAAATCCGGTTTGCACCTCCCAGGTCGGCAATATAGGCATATGGTATGCCTTGACTGTTCCTCCCGTAGAATGTGAAGTACAGGTGCTCCAAATGGCCATCTTTATTACACCGCAGGTTAAACATGTCCATTTGGGCGCTTGGTTCCTGAATATCGGTTGAGTCGGTAATCATATCCCATAGGTCCAGCAGTGATAGCTCAATAATAGACGGGTTGATCTCCGGTGTCGTTGTTATTTTGGTGTCATCGCAACCCGGGAGAAACATGATTGAGGCCAGAAATACCAGTACCATTCCTGTTTTAATAAGATGCACGATAAGATGTTTCATGATTGCTTCCTTTCAGTTACGTACGAAGAAATTACTCTTCAGATTCAGGGATGATGATTCGCCTGTAGACATCGATTTTCCGCAAGCCCGGAATCATTATGTACTCCCCGGTTATTTGCGGTCTCATCCAGCAATATGCAAAGGTGACCCCGCCTAGAATGAAATCGGTTTCCGTCGTAACCGTATCAACTAAAACCAGGTTCTCAGG
>CAZBQL010000144.1:0-3095 GCA_964493985.1 uncultured Dehalococcoidales bacterium | reverse complement strand
CTCCGGAAAGAGAAAGCTCGAAGTCTACAAGTTTCACCGGATTGCCGGGTTTAGAAATATCATATATGGTCAGGATATTTTTAATACCCATGAATAGAAGATTCCCGCTTATCTCCAGGCAGCAGTCACGGGTCGGTATTTCTAGCCTTGCAGCTTCTATCACATTACCTGGGTTGGAAATATCGCAAACAATGATCCCGTTATATAACTGACAGGACGAAAACAGGTAATCACCTGAAACCAGTATGTTACTGTTAGTTTCGACCGCAGCTATTCCCAGGTCCACAGGTGAAACCGGGTCTGCGATATCCACCATCCACAGTCCTTTATCACCGAAAAGTCCTGCGTAGATAATCTCGTCCTGGATTGCAATATCACGCACCAGGTATGATTTTCGCTCTTTGACAGGATGGACGATACTCGACACCAGACATGGAGAGACCGGATTCTCGATATCGAAGATAAACAGTCCGCTGTTTTCTCCGGATCCCATCGGATCCAGAGTCAAAACCAGGTAATTAATGCCTTTTATTTCGACTGTATTGATAGTTATAGCTTCTGACATTCCGCTGTCCGCGTCATAATGGAAGTCGGTTTCCGCGGTCTCCAGAAAGTGTGAATAGTCCCAGGTACCGTATTTTTCAAGTCGGAATTCTATATCGGATACGGGTATTCCTTCCTCCGGTTCAATATCACCACAGCCTGGGAATATCATCAAAAACGTTATAAATATAGCTATTAATATTAGTTTGTGCATCTTGCCTTCCTTCAACTTTATTCCAGCTTCTTCACATACACGATTGGTCCTATCATCCGTCCCCAGGTATAGACAAGAAAATCTCTATACCATCTAATTCTACGAATTTGCTTATTTCAAACACTCCTCCAGGTGAGTCATATAGCCGGTAAGTTCATAGATACCTTCTCCTTCATAGGGTTTCGTTCCGTAAACCAGACGATCAGTCTTGCCTTCACTCCTGTCCCACTGTATTCCTACCCATTTTGCCCGGGCGAGTAATTCACCATCCGTGTTTCTCAACTCCTGCAGTCCGGGATAACACAACATCATAAGTTTGCCGTCACGCTGGTCCCAAGAAGATGAACCGGCAAGGAAATAATCCCTGAATTCTTGCGCAAATTCGGTATCATCCTCTAAAGATCTCCCGAGTGTTCCGAAGAGACTCTGGACAGATTGAATCATACAATCATAAGCAAAGGAATCAGCTCGCATAAGATTCGAAGCAGTTATGACGCCGGTATCTGTCACTATAGCCATAACCGCCGGACCTTTTGCCCATATCTGACTTGTGGTATTTGGTGCCAGCAGTTCCAGAGCACTATCTATTGGAATGCAAGGTGATATTAAACCGGGTGCTCCTAAATATGCTATAAGGCTGTAATAGATCGCTCCCGCCAGCCCGACAACATTGCCGACTTTATCGGTGATAGCAGCTCCGTTTCCGGTGACTGCTTCTCCACTCTTTAACGCTGTACTTGTGAGCCATATACTAAAAAAAGAAGACCGCTCTGCAATATTTCCTATCGTCGCAGATGCCTTTGTAAATGTGGTATCGGCATGCCATCCCTGTATATATATACTTCTACCATTCCACAAGTCTTCTGAGTCTCCACTCCTTACCGGAGGAAGATCAGCTCCTTCCACCACTAACAGAGTGGCACTGGTGCGCGGATCGATGGTCTCGACAGAAGCATTGAAACAATCTCCTTTGGCAGGAACAACATACAGGCTATCGGATTCGGGAGTATAATCCTCATAGTTTAATACTGTTAAAATATGATTCCCGTCGCCAACAGCAATACCAAAAGCTATCGGGGATTCGGTATCACTACTATGAAACACCTTGACCATCGATTTCTCGATCGTATCTTCGACTACTTCTATTACACAGGGCACTGTGCCGTAGTCTTTACCCTTTATCTCCAGCCCTATTTCCAGGTCATATCTACCGGGTTTGGTTTCCTCCAGGACTTCTACGGATAGTATCGATCTCAATGAGCCAGGCAAGCCCACAAAAAAATACCACGTAAGAATGAAACCGTCCTGTTCATGGGGAGTGTAATATTTCATGGCTTTTACTTCGTTGGGTTCGAACCTGCCGTCTATTTTCGATATAGTAAATATATTATTTCTAGTCTCTCCAGCCTGCGTTACTATTTCATTCCTGTATCTCACCGTAATTTCAGATCTACCGAGGGTAAGCTGGACGGTCGTAGATTCTATGGATGGCCATAGATCTTCTTCACCGACATAATGGACATTCGCTCGATAAGCTACACTACCAGGATTAGGGATGACATCGTCAGCAACCTCTTCTCCCTCCTGTGGAGGCAGAAATTTAAAAGGAATAGAGTAACGGTTCTCCGGGCTGGAATGAGTACAGCCGGATAACAGCAGAGATACTGCCGTGAAAACAGTTATTATGATGGTTAAGGAAGATATTCTTTTCATTGCGGATCATTTCGCGTGACCGCGAACTAACCTCCGTCTATTTGATCAACTCCTCCAACAGGACTTCTTCGGTATTGTTCTCAAGAATATCGATAAGTTCCGTGTATATGAAATTGACCGGGTAGGGTAGTTCAGAATACGGTTCGTTGCCGGATGCGAAATAACCGAATGCATATAACGTATTATTCACTACGTTGTTGTCTGCGAATATTCTTATATAATCGGTCAACCCACCGGGAATGAGTGAAAAGCCCCTGGACTCTTCCAAATCCCTTATTATATCCGGTGATAAATACGCATATTCAATTTCGTTGAAACCAACGGAATCGAGATAATCGAAGAAGTAATCGATGTCTCCCGAACCTGCCTTTCCCGTTCTCCACGTCCGGGTATATTCGTCTCCCTGGATAACAGGCACCTCAAGTCCCGAATCTTCCACATAGATAACGGTGCCGTCTTCATAGATGGATAACTGACTGAGAATCCCTATTTCCGGCTTATTGATATCCATTAATACCAACGGATCTCCTGCGGGTATCTCAATCTTATCTTCCGGATTGAGAACGAACCAGATACCGAGTCCCATTAATGCAAATACCAGGACCAGTAATCCTGAGTACATCAA
>CAZBQL010000143.1:0-6447 GCA_964493985.1 uncultured Dehalococcoidales bacterium | reverse complement strand
TCTCTTTACTAACAACAGAAAGGAATAAATTCACAAACTCTGAGCCTGTCGAAGGGCGCCGTTGTGGTTCGACAGACTCACCACGAACGGCTTGATTATCCTACTTTTCTGTGCAACTAGGTACTAAATACTTTTTCTTGATCTTGCTTTTTCAGCGGTGTTCACTATGTCGTTTACCGACATACCGTAATGGTCGAGTAACGAATCGTGGTCGAGTGCAGTTTCCGTGAAGGTATCGTTGATGCCAACCATTTCCACCGGCACGGGTAATTCACGGACCAGCGTTTCCGCAACGGCGCTGCCAAGCCCACCTATTACCGAATGTTCTTCCGCGGTAACTATCGCGCCGGTTTCGCGGGCACACCTGAGAACCAGTCCGATATCGAGTGGTTTTACGGTATGCATGTTCACAACTCTTGCATCGACGTCTTTTCCGGCAAGGAGTCCGGCTGCTTCCAGGGAACGATTCAGCATATGCCCGTTCGTGACAATGGTTACGTCATTTCCCTCGCGCATTATAACGCCTTTGCCGATTTCGGGTTGAAAGTCATCAGGAAATATCTTCACCATATCAGCCCTGCTTATTCTCAGGTATACCGGACCTCTATGCCGGGCAATGAGTGGTATCATTTTCCTGATCTCGGTGCAGTCGGAAGGTACAATAACCGTCATGTTCGGCATACTCCGCATAATGGATATATCCATTATGGAATGGTGCGTCGGCCCATCTTTAAAGTCCGATAAGCCAGCGTACGATCCGACAAGTTTAACGTTGACATCCGGATAGGCGACACAGGAGCGGATCTGTTCAGCCGCTCTCAGAAAAAGCGCGGCGAAGGTATTGACGAAGGGAGTCATACCGGCAAGCGCCATTCCGACAGCAGTATCGATCATACCCGCCTCTGCAATACCGGTATTGAAAGAACGCTCAGGAAATCGTTCGTTGAAATAACTCGTTAACACCGATGATGAAACGTCCGCCGTCAGGACAACAATACTATTATCTACAGCGCCGTATTCCGCCAGCGTTTCACCGAATATTTTACGTGTAAATTCAGTATCAGCCATTTCGTGTTAACTCCTCGATCGCCAGTTTCATCTCATCTTCCGAAGGTACTTTGCCATGCCATTCCGCTTTTCCCTCCATGAAAGAAACACCTTTCCCCTTTATAGTATGAGCGATAATCACCGTGGGCATATCAGTCGCATTTGATGCTTTTTGTAGTGCATCAAGCACCTGGCCGATATCGTGTCCGTCGATCTCAATTACATTCCAGCCGAAAGAGGCCCACTTATCGTTAATCGGTTCCATCGGGAGAATTTCATCCAGTGTTCCATCCAGCTGTACCTGATTATAATCGAGTATTGTTATCAGGTTCGCCAGGCGATATTTCGCCGCCAGCATCACTCCTTCCCATATGATACCGGACTGGCATTCGCCGTCGCCGACAAGCACATAAGTCCTGGAATCCGACCTTTTCAACCTGGAGATCAGACAAAGTCCCGTGGCGATACTTATGCCGTGACCCAGGCATCCGGTACTCATATCCACTCCAGGAGTCTTATTCATATCCGGGTGGCCCTGGAGACAGCAGCCGATTTCTCCCCACCGCTCAATTTCAGACTCAGTAAAATAACCCAGGCGTACCAGGGCGGCGTAAAGAATTGCGCTGGCATGACCTTTGCTCAATATGAAACGGTCTCTCTCCTTCCATTCCGGATCGTCCGGCCTGATACGCAGGTGATGAAAATACAGTGCCGTAACAATCTCAGCAGCAGAAAAAGTACCGCCGGGGTGTCCCTGTCCCCTGTGGTATATCATTTTCAGTGCATCAACTTTCAATTCTCTGGCTATGTGTTTAAGTTCCTCGATCCTGTCATTGGAAACATCTGTATCCGTCATTGTAACACCACAACTCCCTGAGTAAGAATAAACCGAAATCGGAAGCTTACGCAAATACTCCATTTTGAGATTTTTCCGTAAAATTTGATACATCCACATCGAATAGGTAATAATTATGAATCCGAATGACCGTTAAAGATTGGTTGAGAAGAAGGGGGCTGCTGTTGATGGATACTGTTAAGGAAGAGCATAAACCGGGTGGATATGCAGGAAAAATATTACGAGTAGACCTGAGTAACCTACGAATCAGTGAAGAATTTCCCGGAGAAGAGGTATTGAGAAAATGGGTTGGTGGGGCTGGGCTGGGGGCAATGTATCTCTATGACGAAGTGAGTCCGGATATCGACTGTTTCGATCCCGAAAATCGCCTGATATTTACCACCGGACCACTGGCAGGCACGAGAATCCCCGGAGGTGGATCTTTTTCGGTTTCTACCAAAGGGTGTCTCACCAATGGCGCTACATCAAGCCAGGCAAACGGATTCTGGGGAGCCTATCTGAAATTATCCGGAGTGGACGGGATAATTATTCAAGGTGTATCCAATAAGTCCGTATACCTTTACGTTCATGACGGCATGGCTGAGATCAGAGATGCTTCTCATCTTGCAGGAAAGGATACCTGGGAAACGGATGAATTGATTAAAGAAGAACTGGGTTATAAGAAATCGGAGATGAGTATCGCTGCCATTGGTCCCGCAGGAGAAAATCTAGTTAAATTCGCGGCAATAGTTGCCGACAGGGGACACGTTGCCGGACACAACGGTACCGGTGCTGTCATGGGATCGAAAAAACTTAAGGCTATTGCGGTCGCCCGGGGAAAGAACAGGATCATTCTGAATGATCCTGATAAAATATCCGAATTAGCCCGGGAGATCGTTGATACGATTAAAAACGGCAGGATGGGCGGAAATCTTTATAAGTATGGAACGCTCGGTACTTATCAAATGGTAGAAAAAACAGGGGCATTGCCGATAAAGAACTACACGACGAATGTCTATCCTGACAAGGAAAAACTAGAACAGTTTACTCCGGAATATATCCGGGGCAGGTTTAATCCGAAACACACTCCCTGCTGGGCGTGCCAGATGCATCACTGCCATGAGTCGACTATCACCGAAGGGCCATATACAGGTATGGTCGTGGAAGAACCGGAATTCGAGTGCCTTTCGGCAATGGGAAGCCAGATAGGTAATATGGAAGTAGCGTCAGCGATGATGCTGACGAATGTGGTTGATCGCCTGGGTCTTGAAATGAACGAGACCGGGTGGGTGATCGGTCTTGCAATGGAGTGCTACGAAAAAGGTCTCATCACTAAAAACGATACCGGAGGAATCGAGCTTAACTGGGGTAATGTTGAAGCAACAAGAGAAATACTTTATAAAATCGCTCAGCGGGAGGGATTCGGAGATATTCTTGCCGAAGGAGTAATGCGTGCTGCCAGACTGATCGGAAAAGGCGCTGCCGAATTTGCCGTTCATACTCTCAAGGGCAATACACCTCGGGGCTACGACCACCGGGGATACCTTACGGAAATGTTCGATAAATTAACGTCGAATACCGGCACGCTGGAATCCCGTCCTGTTGGAATCGTGAGTACCGGCGACGAATGGAAGGATATAGTTGAAGTTGCCACGTCAGGCAAGGGAAGGATGTCGTTTGAAGACACACTGGGTACATGCCGGTTCGCTACCCTGGTTGAACTAAAAACACTGGCTGAAGCAGTCCAGGCGGCTACCGGGTGGGAATTTACGGAAGATGATGCTCAGACCGTGGGGCTCAGAATAGTAAACCTGTTCAGAGTGTATAACTTCAGATGTGGTCACACCAGGGAAATGGAAGCGCCTTCTCCCAGGTATGGTTCGACTCCCGTTGACGGTCCGGTAGCAGGGAGGAAGGTATTCCCTGAACTGGATAAAATGCTGGATGATTATTACAGCCGAATGGGCTGGGATATTTCCACGGGTAAACCACTTCCAGAAACTCTTACACGATTGGGACTTGACTATGTTATTAAGGATATCTGGTAGCCGGACTATCAGGATATAAGAAATGCTAATATAAATAGTATTTGCAGGAGGTTATTATGCTCGAAGAAGCGAAAGGGGATACCGTCCTCGGTCCATACCGAGTACTGGACCTGGCAGATGAAAAAGGTCTCTTATGCGGGAAGATACTCGGAGACCTGGGAGCCGACGTCATCAAGATAGAAAAACCCGGCGGTGACGAAGCACGAAACATCGGTCCGTTTTATCATGATGACCCTGACCCCGAAAAAAGTTTGTTCTGGTTAGCCCTGAATACCAGCAAGAAGGGAATAACACTGGATATCGAGCAGCCGGAAGGCCGGGAAATCTTCAAGCAACTGGTGAAAACTGCTGATTTCGTTATCGAAACATTTTCGCCCGGATACCTTGACGATCTTGGACTGGGATATTCTGACCTTGAGAAAATCAATCCCGGCATTATTCTTGTTTCTATTACTCCTTTCGGACAGACCGGACCGTACAGGCACTGGAAAACGTCAGATATCGTCGCCTGGGCAATGGGAGGCGATATGGCTCCCTGGGGTGACGTGGACCGTCCGCCGATCCATTTCAGTCACCATTCCCAGGCTTACTTACACGCAGGTGCTGACGGAGCGCAGGGTGCTTTAACGGCTCTCTACTATCGATGGCTGACAGGTGAAGGGCAGCAGATAGATGTATCCGTACAGGAATCGGTGCTTCAATGCCTGGAGCATATCACGGGGATGTGGAATATCAGGCAGATTATTCAGAAACGCGGCGGTGGAGGTATGATGCAGTCGAACCACCGCACCACGCAGATATGGCCCTGTAAAGACGGCTGGGTATCATGGTCTCATGGCGGAAACTCAGTACTTTCTCCAAGCCTTCCCCTGATAAAGTGGATGGAAGAAGAAGGGGTAACCAGTGATTTTCTGAAAGAATTCGACTGGTCAAGACCTGATTTTCCCCAGATATCACAGGAAGAAATGGACCAGATAGAAGGACCTACCGCCAGGTTTTTCATGGAACGCACCAAAGCTGAACTTCTCGAAGGTGCCGTAAAAAACAGGATAATGCTTTACCCTGTATCGACAACGCCTGACCTCCTGGGAAGCGTTCAATTGAAATCAAGGGATTTCTGGCAGGAAATAGAACATCCAGAGTTGGGAGTTACCTTAACGTATCCCGGTGCTTTTGCTGCTGCATCGGAAGCGAAACCACATATATCACGCCGCGCTCCCCATGTAGGAGAACATAACAGTGAAATATACGGCGAACTGGGAATAACCGGAGAGAAACTTGCAAAACTAAAACAGTCCGGTATCATATAACCGGGTTTGAAGAGGAGAAAATGATGGTAAAGAAATTACTTGACGGCATAAGGGTGATAGATTTTACCTGGCATCTTACCGGTCCGTTGACAACCAAACACCTGTCCGACCTGGGGGCTGAGGTTATAATCGTTGAATCACGGAAAAGGCCGGGCTGGCTGAGAGGGCAGCCCCGCTCGGGGAGTACCGACCAGTATTGCACCTCGAAACTCAGTGTGACCATCAACACCCGGGATCCCCGCGGTATAGAACTGGCAAAGAAACTGGTATCGAAGGCGGATATCGTAATAGAAAATTTTGCCGGCGGGACAATGAATAGAATAGGTCTGGGCTACAACGTGCTTAAGGAGATAAAGCCGGATATTATCATGCTCAGTACTTCGATGCAGGGGCAGACTGGACCTCACTTCAACCATCCCGGTTCCGGTCATAAACTGACAGCGCTGGCCGGATTCAGTAATATATTCGGCTGGCCGGATAGAGAACCTGCCTGGATAGCCGCTTATACCGACTTTATCGCTCCCCGTTATAATATCATTGCCTTAATGGCTGCGCTCGAATACCGGCGACGTACCGGAAAGGGGCAGTATCTCGATATGTCCCAGTATGAAAACGGGGTACAGTTCATGGCGCCGCTGGTATTGGATTACAGTGCAAACGGGAGGGTAGCATACAGGGAAGGAAATAAGAATCCTGACGCTGCTCCTCACAATGCCTACCAGTGTATCGGCGATGACAGGTGGTGCGCTATCGCAGTATTTACCGAAGAGGAATGGAAAAATTTCTGTGGAGTACTTGGAAATCCTTCACTGGCTTCAGAGCCAAAGTTCAAAACTCTTGCTGACAGGAAAAAGAACGAGGAAGAACTTGATGAAACAGTGAACCAGTGGACCGGACAGCATACTGCCGAAGAGGTAATGAACCTGATGCAGGCAGCCGGGATTGCCGCGGGAGTGGTCGCGACAGGCGAAGATGTCATGGATAAAGACCCTCATATCAGCGAAAGGGGATTTTTCAGGGAACTTGAATATCCTGAGATAGGAAAATTCCGGACCCAGGCAGGGCCGCACTTCGAAATGTCGAAATATACCTATGACCTGAAACTTCCTCCCCTGCTTGGAGAACATAATGAATATGTATTTAAAGAAATACTCGGTCTTCCAGACAAGGAATATGAGGAACTGGTTGCCCAGGAGGTGATTAATTA
>CAZBQL010000142.1:0-6512 GCA_964493985.1 uncultured Dehalococcoidales bacterium | reverse complement strand
GCATAATTACGCGCAAAAGCTATTACACCTTCGGATACGTTGACAACAGATTGCCAGAACCATATCCTCTCAGGATCTTCCACTCCGGATTTCTCGGCATTCTCAAGTCTTTCCCTAGTTTCTGCAATTATCCCCCTCAGCCCTTTAGCAAAGACTTCGTCATAGTACGTAATTCCATATCCCGGCGGTGCATAATGGTAAGGCGCCTGTCCCCTCGCTTCGGTCACATCATCCTGCCAGGTGCCAAATACCGAATGATTCACTTCGTCTTCAAGGTCACGATTCGTCTTTCCCTTGAAATACTTGCTGTTTTCTATCAGGGCACGTTCGTCTTCTTCATCGAGAACGCCGACAACATTCAGACCGCCCATAGTAATCTTGCCTTTATCGGACTCCGGTAAGAGTTCCAGTATCAGGTTGGAATCATAATTTATCATCGCGTAAGAACCGCGAAAATACTTGGTAATGCTGCCTACGACCAGTTCGCTTTCAAATACTGGTGTTGGGATATTTTCAAGAACCTTTTTAACAGCCTTCGAAATCCGAATTTCTATCGGCTGCCCTTCGGTCTCGCGCCACGATTCGGCGTAGTATGTTCCACGCTCGCTGGCGAGGCGTGGAGTATCATTAAGATACCTTTCTTTCAGACCTTTCAGTCTGTCATTTATTTTCAGGTTATCGATCTCATTCAATAAATTCGTATTAATTTCATATCCTGTCTTCGTTTCAATCGCCATTTTCTCACCACCTTTTCATCAGTCAATGCTCTATATTTCAAGACAGTACTACTATTTAGTTAGTGACTCAATTACTGATACGGCATGGAATCCGTCAGCTCCATATCCATCTGCGCCGATTTTTTGAGCGTATTCCTCGGAAACAGGTGCTCCTCCGATAACTACTTTTACACTGTCTCTGACTCCAGCGTCTTTAAGGGCGTTGATAGTGTCCTCCATATGTGCCATAGTACTTGTGAGAAGGGCAGAAAGACCAAGTATCTCGGGCTTTTCTTCTTTTACTGCGGCAACAATCGCTTCCGGCTCGATGTCGTTTCCCAGATCCTTGACCGTATATCCGGCTCCTCTCAACAATATAGAAACAATATTCTTTCCAATATCGTGAAGGTCACCTTTTACGGTGGCGATTAGTATCTTGCCTTTCGATTTAATTCCACTTCCCTCAAGGTAAGGCGCAAGCATTTCCATTGCCGCACCAACCGCTTCAGCGGAAGCAAGCATGTCGGGTATAAAATATTCTCCAGCTTCGAATTTATCGCCGACAAGACTCATTCCCTTTGTCAGGCCTTCATTTATAATTTCTTTTACATCTATTTTCCGGGCAAGGGCTTCCTCGACGAGTTCGGTGACAGCCGGCTGCCCTACCAGTCCCTCATCCATTCCTTCGTCATCCTGGGTTACTCTCCCCTGGATGACATTCTCTCTTATTTCATCAATGATGTTATCAGTCATTTGACCCTCCAAATATTAACCGTTCTTTAACCTTGTCAATAAACCGGGTGTTGCATCGTATATTCTACCGATAATATCCTTATCGATATGATTACGTGGCCGTTGCATTATCTCATCGGTTTTTTCTATAGCCCTGATTAAAGTATCATCCGTCATTTCCTTGTTTTCGAAAGGATATTGCGGTGATATCTCCCCTGTTCTTAAAGCAGTCCTGGCAAACCGGGTAAACAATTTTGTCGATGATGCCATTACTTTATCCATCTGGCTCATAGTATCTTTTACAGATTCTTCGGTAATTCGAGGCTGGGATGCCAGTCTCTTGATAATACTTATATGGGCATCATCCAGCACAGTCTGTACAGGGCAGAAAGTACTGGTCCTTTCAAGCAGTCCAAAAGCGTAGTGAAGGTATTGCGGACCGGCAAGAGTTATCATAATCTGTGATAAAAGTCTTTCAACGGATGATTGTATCCCCGGGACTTTCACATCGGAGACACCACCAGAAGAATAACAGGGAATTCCGTAATATCGAGCCATCTGGACGCAGTCGATGTTGAACTGGCTGAATTCGGGAACGCCATAGGAATCGTGCAAATCAGCCATATTTGCCCGTCCCGGAACACTTCCGTAAAGCACTGGAGTCCCCTTGTTCACCAGTTGTGCCAGCGTTATTCCGGCAAGTATTTCGGCGTTAATCTGGGCGACAATACCTGTTTCCAGTATAGGTGCGGTAGATCCTCCCTGTGGAGCGCTCGATATCACCAGAGGTATACCTCTCTTTGCTACCTCAATCGTTTTCCCGGTAGTGTCATCAACAAACTGTAATGGGCTCTTGATAAGAGAGGTGATAATCGATATTATCGGGTTTTCTTTAAATTTTTCCTCACTACCGGCAATGATATATACCATATTCATCAGGTTATCGAGCTCATTAAGGTCGGTTAGCCCTGCCATAACGTGTTTGGATGTGTTGTTCAAAGATACGAAGAATTTATTCACATCCTTATTGGAATCATTGATATCATCATCCTGTATATTCACACACCGCAGGAATCCATCCCAGGAATCAAGGTTCTCGCATAGATGAGCTGCTTTCGCCAGTCTTTCGGTATTTCCTTTCTCGGATCGGAAGACCGGTATGTTGATTTCTTTCGATGACTTCTTTTTATTTACGTAAGTTTCGATATCAGCTTCCAGCCAGTTATTTGTCTCGGAACCTGAAGCGAAATGTACCAGAGGTATATTGGCATCCAGCAATAGACAGTTTTCTTCATCTCTTGCGCCCAGTTTCACTTTCGCCGGAGCACTTTCAGCGGCATCCATAATTACTTTTTCAGGTATACTCAAATTCCAGCTTGGGTTTCCTCCAGCCTTTACTTCTGTTACCGCAGTCCCGGATGCGGCAAATATCTCTGCAGCATCTTTATTGAAACAGGTAATCCCCGGATTTTTAAGAATATCCATCGATGTCCGGTGCACCCGTTCCACCTGCTCTTCGTTAAGTCGCTTGTACGGTACTACCAGTACGCCCTTACGTGCCACTCTCGTACCCCCTAATCTACAATCCTTCCACTGCGATGAGCGCGCATATAGGCTCTCGCAGAACTCTCTTTACCTGATAACAGCTTGATAATACTAACCATACTCATCATCTTCTTATCCAAAGGGTCCATAATCGCTGCATCCAGTCCAGCCTGAGCTGCCATCAGCAGGAAAGCCCTGTTCACCAGTTTTCTGTTGGGAAGACCGTATGATATATTACTCAGTCCGACGACTGTGTTCGTTCCTGGATATCGTCTTTTAATCTCTTTAATAGTATCGAGTGTTACTTTCCCTTGCTGTGAATCGACCGATACGGGGAGTACGAGTGGATCGAAGTATACCTTTTCTTCTTTAACCCCCATACCAGTAAGATTATTGAGTATCGTTTCACAGGCTTCGAGGCGGTCTTTCACATTATCAGGAATTCCTTCGCCACCCATAGCCAGGGCAACCAGACCGGAATTCTTTTCAGCAGCAATGGGTCCGATAGTATTCAACCTGTCCGCCTCAGCGGTAACTGAATTTATCATTATCTCAGTTCCATTGTATTCGCTAAGACCGGCTTTAATTATTTCCGGATTATCACTATCGATAGTAAGAGGTTTTTCCGTGGCAGATTTTACGGTGTTGACCAGCCATTTCATCGATTCGATTCCGGAAGTTTTTTCGCCGCTGCCATTTCCGGCATTCACATCGATGAAATCAGCTCCTGCGACATCCTGTGCCTGTACTAATTCTGTGATGAAATCAGTATCCCGGTTAAGGATAGCTTTTCCGACCGCCTTGTTGGAGGCGTTAATTTTCTCACCAATTACTAACATGGTATCAGCCTGTTATTCCCTGTATTTCCGCTCGTATCTTTCGTTCTATATCACCGGGTAAACTATATCCTTCACCTTCTTCGATTTGTCTCACGATCTCTGCAGCCCTCTCCCATGTCATGAGTTTACCCTTTGATTCCCATTCTTCGCGGCTTTCTCTATCACTTAACAGCGGCTGATAGTGCTCGCTGCGCATATATCTGCGTGTATGTTTCGATGTGACGAAATTACCTCCTGGCCCTATCTGACTTATAACATCATAAGCCAGGGTATCGTCATCTACTTTTATGCCTTCCACGGCTCTCATCATCATTCCGATAATTTCATTATCTATCACGAATTTCTCATAGCTGACCGTCATGGCAAACTCCATGAGCCCAGCGCTGTCATGTATAAAATTGGCACCGGCAAGCCCGCACATCAGTGTTGTGATAGCCGACTCATAGCCGCTCTGCGAATCCAGGACCTTTGAATCCGTCATTCCACCTGTCGCGTAAAACGGAAGTTTATAGTACTGCGCCATCTGGGCACCACCGGCGTTCAGCAAACCCATCTCAACAGAACCTGCCAGATACCTGAGATCACGCAAATCGGTATTTGTTGCGACCGATCCAAATATCGCCGGTGTTCCAGGATTCACTATTTGCGACAGCACAACACCCATGAGCGAGTCCACGGTTTGTACTACCAGGTTACCCGCAAGCGTCACGGGTGACGTCGCCCCGCAGAGCGGTTCCGAAGGGCATATTACCGGTATACCCTTGCTAGCAATCGATATCAGAAGGTCTCCATAATGAGCATCCATTTTCAACGGACTCATTACGCAGGCTATCATCGATACCAGTGGTCGTTTTCTGAGAGCTTCTTCAGAACCGGCTATCATTTCTGCCATCTTGATAACCTGTTCTACACCTTCGATGGTGTATACTCCACCCATTATATGTTTACTTGAATTCGATAAACCGGCAAAGAAACGATTCACGTCCACCTGTTCAACCGGTAACTCACTCGGATACGTAGGCAGCATGTAGAGGTGAATGTTCTCCATATTATCGACCAGCTTGGCTATTTTCTTAAGGTCTTCAACCGTTGCCAGACGCTTGTTTTCCGTGTCCGGTTCATAAATATACAGCGCGGTTCCACCGGTACCTGCATAAACTTTATTTCCGCCTAATATAACGTCATTTTTTTCATCCTGTCCGCATAATCGGACTTCAGAAGGAGCCGTTTCAAGCAATTCCATAACTTTCGATGCAGGCATCCGAATTACGTTATCGCCGTCTCCATCGGTAGCTCCGGCTTGTTTAAAATATCTCAACGCGTCCTGCGAATTAACCTGAAACCCTACTTCTTCAATTACCTTTAATACAGTCTTGTGAATTCGATTTATATCTTCATCTGACAGTGGCTTATACGAACCGCCAGCGATTCCTCGTCGGGTCATTCTATTAAGTTCTCCTCCCGGGGCAGTCTTCTTTAGTACACGTAATACACGGATTAAAACTCTCTACATCGCTTTCCATGTCACCGATACCGATTATTCCCGATACCGATTTCCTCGGAATCATTAGACACTCATCGGTAAGACTAACTCCTGCCGTATCGTCGTTCAATATTTTGAATATCATTTCTTGTTGATTGACATTCCAGTCACAATATCCCGGACTGAAACGCCTGCTTATTCGCTGGTCATGCATCACTGCGACATTCCGGATCCTGTCCTCTATAAGACCTGCCATCTGTTCGGCTGCGCCGGACCCTACCGCATCCAGAACTGTGGCCTGTACTACAAGACCATTTTCGCTTAAATAATCGACCATCTCTTCGAGATGACTGCCTATTGTCAGAATAAAAATGGCCAACTTATTGCATTTTTTACACAGGCTGGATATTACTTTACTTTCAAGAATCACCGAGTCACTTAAATAGACACGATCGCCGTCAACCGATTCTATATTCCGAAATGTATATGAATAGGTTGATTCTACAAGGTTGTGATAATTTTCTATATAATCGTCTACCAGGCTTTTAATACGTGTCGAAGGCTCGTAGTCAGCCTCATACCCTATCTGGTTAAGTATTTGTCGAGTGTCTATATTGATAATCTGTGCTGTTCTTATTGCTTCCATAGATGTAAGTCTCCTCTCAGGTAACCTCAAGAAAATGAGATAGATATAGCTAGTCCAAGAAATCTAGAGAGATCTTGAGGAAATAGGCATACAGAGATAATTTCAGATAAACTTAAGGGGCTTTAAGCGCGCCACGTGAGGCATTAGTGTTGTGTGTTTGAGGTCGATACAGTTACTTTTAAGGCGCTTACTGATAGTTTCTTCCCGGACTAGTTTTCTATTCTTCTTACCGCATTACTGCGAGAATTTTGATAGTAGCCCCCAGATAATGTGCCTATCTTATTTGTCAGGTATAATTACCGCCTTTAAAAATAATTTTGTACTCCTCCCTCCTTAGGTGTAGCTACAAAACTAATTGATTCATCTTAACATGGTATCACGAATGTGTCTAATGTTGACTTGGGTAGCTGCTATAGTAGCAAACTTATAGGTCTCATGTTAACCTTACTTATCTATCCTCGAATTATCGCTTCTTAACCCATATAAACAGGTCTTATCCGGTATAATCAAGGATTTGGAGTGGATTATTCTCTAATTGCTACTCTTGGAAT
>CAZBQL010000141.1:0-6613 GCA_964493985.1 uncultured Dehalococcoidales bacterium | reverse complement strand
CCGAACTGACCGAACTGCTGGGACAGTAAAGAACTGGAGGATTCTTATGAGTAATTCGGATAAAGGTGTGTACCTGGATAAGCTGATCGATAATATACTGAATACGAAGCTGGAGGATATCCCTTCGGCTTCGGTTAACCATGCAAAGAACCGCCTGTTCGATGTAATCGGGTGTATGATATGCGGGGCGAACGATTTCGGCAATCCTGCACTCCTCGATCTCATCCGCGACTGGGGTGGTAAACCCGAGGCGAGGATATTCGTCCACGGAGACGAAGTTCCCGCCCCAATGGCGGCGCTGGTCAACTGCATCATGGCCCGTTCTTTCGATTACGAACCGGTAAGTCCCCTGGTGGACGGAAAATCGATACCGGGGCATATATCCGGTACTACCACGATGACGGCACTGACCGTTGGAGACATGCTGAATGTGACCGGTAGAGAACTGCTGACGGCATTGCTGGTAGGAGATGATATGGCTACCCGTGTACTGCTGGCAGGAGAAGCCGGCGGGACGCGACGTGGTCTTGACCATGTCGGGCAGGCGAACTCCTTCGGGGCGACTGCTATCACCGGAAGGCTGATGGGATTAAACCATGAGCAGTTAAGTGACGCTTTCGGTCTGGTAGTAGACCACCTTGGTGGCATCCAGAAACAGATAAGCGATACTGCTGTCGGCTTCAAGCTCTCACAGGGCAACGCTGCCAGGGACGCCATTTTCTGTGTTAACCTTGCCAAGGCTGGCTGGTCGGGGATCGATGACGCTCTGCTCGCCCAGGGCGGTTACTATGACATATTTACCGAGGGTATCAAGGACCCGGAGTTATTGATAAAAGACCTGGGAAAGCAGTACTACAGCGACGGGACGTTCAAGCCCTATCCCAACTGCCGCATGAACCATTCAGCGGTTGACTGCGCGGTAGATATTGTGAACGAGCACGGTGTACGCGGCGATGATATAGAAAAGGTAATCATGTATGTGTCTCCCGGGGCCATGCACGATGTAATCGGTGCGCCTTTCAGGATAAAGAATTCTCCGCACGCCAGCGCCGGATTCAGTATCCAGTACAGCGTGGCAAATGTCCTGGTGAGAGGAAGTTCAAAGCCGGATCATTATACCGAGGAAGCGATACGGGACACTGCGATCAGTGATTTCATAAAAAACAAGATCACAATGGCAGAACTGACGCAAGGGGGCATGGAAAGCGGAAGGGTCAAGGTAATAATGAAAGACGGACAGGAACATGATGTTTTTACAGAGATAGCCAGGGGTGATCCACGCAGGCCGGTTTCCAGGGAAGACCTGCTGGCTAAATTCCGGGGGAATATCCAGTTTTCCAATACCGTATCGATTGAGAACGGTGAAAAGATTCTTGAAATAGTGGAAGACCTGGAGGACCTGGATAACGTGCAGAAACTGGTAGACCTCCTGATAGCGTAAAACTGTCTGATATTATTGTTTTTACGTATAAGAAGGTTATCAAAAAGAGAGGAGGGCGATTTCGCTCTCCTCTCTCATGTCTGATTAATTATAAATCGTGATCAGTGACCCATCGATGTTTTCATTGACTGGTCTATCCAGATAGCTTTCGTCCAGTCCCAGCTTCCGGCTCCGCCGGTCCAGTTAATGCCGTAGAAGTTCCTTACCCAGGGGTACCACGCATTGTACTGGTATGGTGCCGGCATAAAGACTCCCCAGGCCTGCTGAAGCTCCCATATGGCATAATCTTTCTTGGCTGCCAGCATTTTGTCGGGGTCATCGAGAACATATTTGGCAAGTTGGGCCTTGAACTCCTGAGTACGCGGGTCATCGATTTCAGAGATGTTGGCAAAAAAGCCTGGCCGGGTCATCATGTCCTGCTCGACTCCTGCCCATGAACCAAGACCCGGAGCATAAATCATTCCGTCATACCCGTGAGACATCCAGACACCATTCCAGGCACCTCCTTCAAGCACATCGAGTTCCAGTTCGACATTGATAGCAGCCCAGTATTCCTTAACGAGCGAAAGTTCGTCAGACGTTACGGCGGTGCAGGTAATCGTGGTCTTGAATCCGTCAGGATAGCCGGCATCAGTCAGAAGCTCCTTTGCCATTTCCGGGTTATAGGTAAAGATTTCCTGGACTTCTTTCGGCTGGTCTTCGAACGGGGTGTATACTTTAGCCCATGATTCACCTGGTGGGAAGGGATAGCCGATCAGAGCAGCTTCCCCATCATAGTAATCATCCACTATCTCCTGCTTGTTGATAGCCATGTTCAAGGCTCGCCGGACCCGGATGTCATCGAAAGGTGGTTGGGTTATCTTACCGGCGGCAATGTTGGTAGTCATGGCAAATCCCTGTTTCCACTCCAGATCAGGTACGCTGCTTCTCAGTACGGCAGCGTCGTCCCGTCCGACACTCTGCAGAAAGTCGAGTTCGGCGGTTCGCAGTGCCGCAATCCGGGTAGATGCATCAGGAATAACCAGGTATTTTAAGGTATCGAGATAAGGCCACTGGTAATTCTCACCGGCACTGGCATAAATCGGGTCGGTCTCAAAGTAGTCATCGTTCCTTGAATAGGTAATCGAACTGCCGGTAATATAGTCGGTCAGTATCCATGGCCCCGACCCGATAGCTTTCGTCCAGTCGTTCATGTCTCCGCCAGAGGTCCATACTTCAGGTGGGCTTACATATACGTTATCGCCTATTTCGGGAAGCATCAGGCTCTGCGCGTCATGAGACTGGAACTTGAGTTCAACGGTGTACCTGTCAAGCGCCGTCCAGGATGTTGGTCGATATGGATTCCCCACAGGATACTCTCCTGCCTGCCAGCACCCTTCATTATTGAACTGGTAGTTAATGTTGAAAACTATGTCGTCGGCAGTCATCTCGCGACCGTTGGCCGGTTCCTTGTTCTGAAATTTAACCCCTTCCTTCAGATGCCAGATTATGGTCGTATCATCGGGTAACTCCCAGTCACAAAGTTCGGGAGCTTCCAGTTTCATATCGCCCAGCCAGCCCAGCGCCCAGTCCGTGTCCCCTGTACCCTGGGGACCTAAGGTCCAGTCACCGCCGATCAATTCGTTGCTGGTCAACTGCATATGGCCTACCTGGATAGTCTGGGTATGGTATGGATCCCACTGGTTGTAGTCGGCGGTTAAAGCGGTTATTATTGTCCCGCCATATATCGGTTTTTCAACCGTTCTTGTCATTGAGTTCCCATCTCTCCCGGTCAGCGTTACCGATATTGTCTCACCCTCATCGACTTTACCTTCTTCTACAGTCTCTTCTTCTCCACCACCGCACGATGTCATGATGAGCGTAACAATCATCAGACAACTTATCACCAACCACTTTATCTTTTTCATTTTAATTCCTCTCTGTTTTGTGAATCTGTGATGGTCTCGAGTTACTTCTAACTGAGACGGGTGACATTCGTCTTTAATTCACCTCCTTACTTACTCATCGGTGTATTGTTATAGTATGTGCGTGAAATGCAGTGTAGTAGTTTCTGCACATATTGTCAACGGGCGGGTGTGAATAGTGTTAGTTTTTGTGTTGATTATTTTATCTTGACTTACCGAATCCGATTTTATAATATCTGACAGGATAACAAGCTGCTTTAATCCTATACACTTAGAGAAAGAAGGAGTTATTGATGGGTAAACTGGATAACAAGGTTGCCCTGGCAACCGGTTCGGCTCACTCGATCGGTAAGGCGATATCAATCGGACTAGCTCGTGAAGGCGCTGACATGGTAATTGCCGATATGGAAGTCGAAGGGTTGAGCAAAACCGCCGAAGAAATCGCGGCCCTCGGGGTACAGGTGCTGCCGGTGGAAACGAACGTGTTAAAGGCTGAACAGATAGAAGCCCTCTTTGCAAAGGCAATGGAAAAATTCGGACGCATTGACATCCTGGTGAACTGTGCCGGGATCTTTAACGGCGGTCCTGTCGATGAACTGGCAGTAGAAACATGGGATGCAGTCATCGGGACCAATCTACGCGCACCATTCCTCTGCACTCGCCAGGCGTTCCCTATTATGAAAAAACAGGGCGGCGGACGGATAATCAACATCGGCAGCATATCGGCACAGAGACCGAGAATGTTCAGCACTCCCTATAGTACAGCCAAATCGGGGCTGGTCGGCTTAACGAACGCTACCGCTCTCGAAGGGCGTGAACACGGTATAAACTGCGGGATACTCCATCCGGGAGAAGTAACCAGAGACAGGCAGCCTGTGCCGCCTCCGGGATTTACTCCTCCGCCCGGCTTTAAGCCGCCGGGACCGATGGAGACCATGTCGACCGAGGAGATAGCGGCAGCAGCGGTCTATATGGCAACCTGCCCTTCTAATGTCAATGTTCTCGAACTGATACAGCTTCCCATCCAGCAGCCGTATCTCGGGAGGGGGTAAAATCTACCCGAAATAGTAAAAACGCCCCGGATTTTCCGGGGCGTTTTTTTTCCCTTCTGCAAGCAGTATATTCTATGGTGTACTAATAGTAGTATACAAAACTTATCATAATAGTATACAATACTTATAGATATCGATAAAATAGTCTCATTCGTCGAACAAATCAGGTCTTAATTCGAGAGAAATTAACACACAGGAGGATAATACATGGCTGAAAAGTATAAGTGTTTGAGTCCACTCGGTATTCAGTACCCGGTGGAATTCCATCCTCTGGCTGCCAGGATCAATTCGATCGATGGAAAAACAATATATGTTACCATAAACGCCGGCGGTGACCAGGATATCACGATACCTTTATTGAAACGACTGGAGTCAGATTATCCGAGAGTCAACTGGCAGATAAGGAGAAAATTCGGTTTCAGTGCCGAGCTGACCGACGAGGAAAAGAAGGATGCCGACGCGCTGATTGCCGGAGTAATCTGGTGACATGGCGCAATCTGGGGGCAGTTGTCCCAAGTAGCAGAGAATGAACAGGCGGGGATACCCACGGTATCGTTAATATACGCCGACCAGGATGAGTGTTTCCATCAGGCTGCCATATTGAGCGGTTCACCCAATTTACGCAGGGTACACGTTTCCCGTACACTTCAAGGACCAGAAGACGTCGACCGTTTTCTCCCTGAAGTCTTTGATGCCCTTATCCGGCCTTTGACGAAGGAGGAAATGGAGGGCGGACATCTGATAACAAATACCGAACGGATATTGTTAGAAGGAACCTATAATGAAGCACTGGAATTCTACCAGCAAAGCGAACCGATTCCGTCACTGAAAAACCTGGCTCCTGTTGCCAAATATACCGACGGGCTTCCGATAATTGTACCGACAGAGGAACGGGTGGAGAAGATGCTGAAGGGTACCAGCCATAAGCCTGATGAAATAATTACCTATCAAGCAGAGCATGGCGCATTTACGGGGAGAAGCGGGTTAATCGGAATGGGAGGAAGCGGTTACAGGAAAGGTTCCATCGTCAGATTTCAGCCGGTGAATCGGATCGCTACCGTGGAAAGGGTAGCGGTAAATGCGGTCATGGCGGGATGTAAACCGGAATACCTGCCTGCGGTTTTAACTATTGCAGAAGCAGGTGGCGGAGGCGGAGGTGACGGTCGCGGAAGCCAGTGTTACGTCGTCAGCGGTCCTTATTCAAAAGAGATCGGTATGAACTGCGATGTTGGCATTTTCGGCCCGGGCAATCCTGCAAACAGGAGTATCGGCAGGGCGGCCGAACTCATGTGGCGGAACTTCGGAGATAATGTTCCCAACGTAACCAACTGCGGGGTAATGGGAGCACCGCTTTTCAACTGTATACCCGAAGACCTGGATAATCTGCCGCCAGGCTGGGCGGGATTAAACGAAGAGTATGACTTTAAGAAGACCGACAGTATTATCTATGTGGCGAATCTGGGGCGAGGAGGTACGACAAATATACACCGTACCGAGTTTTCACCAGGCGGTTACAGAGCTTTTCAGAAATCGGGGCATGGTGGAATAGCCAGACGGCTTGGCGTTAAGGGGATTCCCGGTCCCAAGAACTGGCTGGAATATATGCTGACGGAAATCTGGGCAGGGAGAGAAGGAGGAATTACTTTCTTTATGCTTCCCCAGATGGCTCAGCATCTTTACGAATGCGGTTTCAAGACAAAAGACGAGGTATACGAATGGATTTATCAGAACAGTTTCAGGACGGTCAAGGAGTACCGCACTCATTCGTGGCCTGATGTTCAGACCAATTCCTGGAATGCCGTGGAAAAGACGTCCGGTAAAATCTGGAAAGAACTGCCTGACGACTACCTGGTACCTTTTGTGGGTGATCCTTATGAGAACTGCATTATCGTAACCGGAGGTGGAGAAGAGTATCCGCAGTGGATAGGCGCCCGACGTGCGGGTTCTACTCCTGCTTACAGCATCGATGTCTGGCGTTAGTGAGGAAGTTATGCCGTACTTACAATCTCACTACAGTAAGAAAGTGGTTGAATATTTCAAACATCCAAAAAATGTGGGCAGTATTGAACACGCGGATGGAATTGGTCAATCAAGTAATGAAGGGACTGTATTTATTGAACTGCATATCAGAGTACAAAATGAGATAATTACCGACGCGAAATTCAAGACTTTCGGGTGTGGTGCTGCGATTGCAGCGAGTTCCATGGTTACCGAAT
>CAZBQL010000140.1:0-6906 GCA_964493985.1 uncultured Dehalococcoidales bacterium | reverse complement strand
GTCCAACTCCCTTTTCTCCAGTGTTTCAAGCCTGATGTGAAAATCGTTCCAATCGTTCTCGGATATTCGAGTGTTGAAAACTACAAAAATATCGGGAAAGGTATAGCCAGGGCACTAAAAAAGACCGGACGCGAAGCTGTAATCATGGTCTCGAGTGATATGAACCACTATGAGCCGCAGCATGTGACAAAAGACAAGGACAGCCAGGCAATCGAAGCAGTGCTTGACCTGGATGAGGATGAATTGATGTCCCGTGTCAGGGAAAATAATATAACGATGTGCGGAGTCGCCCCGGCAATAAGTATGATCACAGCGGTAAAGGAACTCGGAGCTGCCCGCGGCGAACTCGTAATGCACATGACCAGCGGTGATACCACCGGTGATGTCGACAGTGTAGTAGGCTATGCCGGAATAATAATAACGGGTATGTCTCCGCTGGTGAAGCTGGCGAAGGATACGGTCGATACATATATAAAGACGGGTGAAGTCATTAAACCGCCGGATATACTCACTCCTGAGATGAAGAATAAGGCCGGAGTGTTCGTGTCCATTCATAAAAAAGGGTCGCTACGCGGCTGTATAGGAACGTTCGAACCATCCCAGGAAAATGTAGCCCTTGAAGTTATTGCCAATGCTATCAGTTCAGCAACGAGAGATCCCAGGTTTTCACCCGTCGATCCCGAAGAACTGGACCTGCTTGATTACAGCGTGGATGTACTTACCGCCCCGGAGCTTGTAGAAGACGAAGACCAGCTTGATCCTGCGAAATACGGCGTTATCGTTGAATCCGGATACCATCGCGGACTGCTGCTTCCTGACCTTGAAGGCGTGGATACCATCAAAAAACAGATAGATATCTGCTGTCAGAAAGCTGGAATCCCGTCCAGCAGACCGTTAAACCTGTACCGGTTCGAGGTAAAGAGGTATAAGTAAAGCGGGAGTTACTTCGCTGATGGTCCATCTGACCTGTATTCATTCAACTATTATAAAAATCTCTCTGAAAGTACTTAAATTGTTCACCGAAAGTATCGATTTGCCAGTATCATAAGTGTGGTATAATTCATGGACAATATAAGAAAAATACTTCCATCTAATGTCAATATGGGAATGTTATCTAAGAATAAATCGAGGGATGTGATATTTCTCATTCCAGTGAGTACACCTGATGAGAAACTGCCCAGAGGTAAAATACGCATGCTGTATTGCGATGCCATGGGTAAGGTATACACGACTCTCCTGGACAAGACCGTGTACAAATTGATTTGTGAAGATATTGAAAGGTTCGAAGCGCATAACTGGTGTTACGCAACAGTCGGGCTTGAGATTAGTGCGGGTACATTTGCGCCTGTCGTTGTTGAAATCAGTGCGGATGAATCATGGACTTTATCACATGCGCTTGAACATGCGCTCAACAGCGGAGTAATTCCGGAAGTACTGCTGAAAAATATCGCCCATATTATAAAACAGGGAGATACCGACCACAAGAAAAGCGTTTCGAATGGTAACGGTAGCAATAAGACAGAAAAATCAACGCTTCCTGGAATACTGGACCGTTTACCGTATTACCTGGAAAGAGACATGGAATTTTCGATGCCCGTCTATAAGGCGGAACACCCGTATCCTTTAATCATATTGAAGAGTTATTCATCAGGCAGGAATTCCTCCGGCAATGGCCAGAAATTGCTCGTTCTTGATAGTGATGGTGACCTGGCAATCATTAAAATCCCGTTTAAAGTACTGGATAAAGCGGAAAAAAGATTACGCCACTGGGCTGAAAAATATAACCGGGATGCCTGTCTCATCATATACCGTGAAGATAAAGGTTATTCAATAGACTTTATTGTAATCAGTCCGGCACAGAGAAAAGCCCTTGGCGTAATGGTCCGGGAGTATGAAGAAACGGGATCAGGCAGAGGATCACTTACAGTCGCCGCGCAGAGAGTGGTCAGCAGGGCACAGGAACTGGCTTCATTTGTAACCGACTAAGTCACATTCCGTTCAGGATAAGCTCAAAAGTATTTACATACCTCCCGTTTCTTCAGGAGTATCGTTAATATCCTTAAACAGTTTATCGCCACTGGGTGTAACGGGACTTTCTTCTCCTGTGATTTCCCTGGAAGGTATTGTTAATCTCGATCCGATCCTCGGGAACTTGGATGACAAAATCCAGCCGTAAAGGTCAACCACCTTTGTTTTTTCAATGGCTAATACCAGTGCCGAGGTAATGACTATACTGAGTAATACTACTCCGTAGGTAATATTCTTGATGGTCTCTCCGCCGATAACCTCCTGCTGGAGGGGAATACTCGCCAGGACGACTGCTGCCAGTCCCTTGGGCACCATAATCGATGCGATAGCAATATCAAGCTTGGGATATGATTTTTTAACGGTATATTTTACCGAGAACAGCCGGAGCAGGAACGCAATAACGCAAAGGACTATAGATACCACTATTAACCAGCTGCTTATCAGCTCGAGTGATATTCCCAGGTATATGAAGAAGAATGTTTTCAACAGAAAGGCTACTTCGCTGAAAAACAACTTTTCCGTTTCCGTAAGGCCGATCGACTCACCAGGAACGGACTTCTTAAAAACGGGGATACGGATCGATTCGATATTACCGATGGTTATACCGAAAGCAAGGGCCGCTATCGGTCCGCTGAAACCGAGCATTTCAACGACTCCGAACAAGACAAAGACAAAGGCAGGCGTGGTAAACATGGCGTTCTTTAGAGCGTGAATACGGTTCAACAGCGTAGACCAGATAAGAGCTCCGATGATACCGAACACCATTGCCACAATGAATGCCGCGAACAGATTTCCTGCTATCGACGCTATATTCAATTGGCCCAGGGTATACGCCTGGACCAGGGCTATCGTGATGATGATGCTCAATACGTCATTGACAGATGATTCAACAGACAGCAGGGTGCGGGTCTCTTCCTGGACTCTAAGCTGTCTGATCAATGGAATTACGACAGCCTCTGAAGTGGAACTGACAATCGCGCCCAGTATAAATGCAGGCAGCACTTCAAGGTCGGTCAAGAGGAGAGCAAGTCCGGCAACACCACCCATCGTGATGAAAAAGCTGAGCGGTGCTAATTTAATAGCGCTGCTGATGGTACTCCTAATTGCCGAAAGACGCAGTGTGAGTCCGCTTTCGAATAAAATTATGATAAGGGTGATTGTGGTAAATATCGGGCCTACGATACCGAACTCAGAAGGCGACGTTAAATTGAAAAGGGGTCCGAAGATTATGCCGATAATTATCAGCAGCAGCACGTCGGGTATTCTTGTGCGGCTGAATATCCCGGTAAAGAGGTGTGCCAGGAATACCAGGATGCCGACCAGCGCTACAGTTGAGGCTATATCCTGCATTGTTAGCTATCGTTAATACAGATAAAAGTCTTTTCTATTGTTTTCGTTCGTCAAAATTGGCTGGGAGGTTAATATAGTATATAGAAGTTTAAGAAAGTAGTAAACCGGAGTCAGGAACCAAATTCATATATATCAGGGATGAGAGGTGGTGGTGAGGATGGTTATCGTATTCTTTTCCGGTCCATAGTACCAGAAAATCCTGTATGCTGCCGGAGTTTTCTGCTGGGCATAGGCTTCGAATACCTTTTCTCCGTTCGGGCCTTCAAGGCTGGAATACTGGTGAGTTCGCAAACCCGGATGCCTGGGATTTCCAGAAAGCAGAGTAAGTGTTTTTTTAACGGCTTTGTGCCTGGCTTTTTCAGAAGGTTTACTCTTGAGTGATGAGTAGACTGCCTTTGCTTCATCGGTCCAATATAATTCGAACAAAGTCTAGTTTCCTATAGTTCGTCAAGATCGATCTTCGATATCCTGCCTTCGGCAGCATCGGCAAGGCCTCTTTTTACCGACGCAAGAGCTTTCGGATTCCTGAAAAGCCATGCTTCCGACGCAGGTATCAATACTTGGGGATCAAGCAGGATCTGACCTGCTTCGTTGCTGTATACCTGGTACACAACATCCTCCGGAACCAGCGAAGCCGGCAATACTACTCTCCTTTTAGAGTCGGGTTTTATATTTCCCGGAATCTTTTTCAGTTTCGAATCTTTCAGTATTGTCATTGTTACCTGCCTGTTTATCGAGTAATCTACCTGTCTTGACAATACATGATCGTGGGAAATATTGTCAAGTGGGATATACCCACGAACGCGTACTTTGGAAGGTAGTGGAAAGAAAAAATCCAGAGCGTAAGAATGAAGGTACTAGATGTAAAATCCCGCTAAAGCCAGGAAGAACCTGATAACATACCCCATGAGTACAGAATAACATAAATTAACCAGGGTCCCGCCGAGATAGTACTTCGGGTTCTTCTTCATGGCATCGAGCCTGATAATAGACTTTGCAGTAAAAATTATTGCCAGTCCCGTGTACTCGCCGTTCAGTACCATTGTCAGGGCAAGAATGTTCTCGCATTTTCCTATAATCACCCCGACATCCAGCTTGCCGATGCCTTTTTTGGCATTCCCTGCCGGCTTTTTTTGCGGGTCATCACCGGCTTCTGCTTCCTGGTCTTCTTTGACCCTGGCTCCGGCATTGCCTATGAACAGTTTGAAAACATAACCGCTGGTGAAGAGAGTAAACAGGTACCCTCCCGCTATGATCAGGTAGGGGACGATATTAACAGAACCTAGATAAATACTCCACATAGCATTCTTCAGAAACAAGCCGATTCACTTGTATATATAAATACAATGTTTATAACTTGTTTTTAAAACCTATTCAGGATTTTATCGATTGAGTCTTCAGCTGCGTTTATTTCTCTCCAGTGAGTTTTCTTCAGCGCTTCGGATACCGCCTGCTGGGTAACATTCAGTTTCTCTCCTACCGTTCTCTGCTTCCTGTGTTTCATGTACAGATCGAATATTCTCCGCTGATGGTCCGTCCAGTCCGAGCGTAATATCTGTATCAGTTCAGTTAGGTTGTTCAATATGGAATTGATAGACGCATCGCTGCTGATCTGAAAGTGATATATTCCCTTGGTTCTGGTTCTTTTCCCCAGAAGGCTGGAGGCGATATGAAATGCCGCTCCGTCCATTTTCCCCGCGTCATGGGAGTCGATCGAGACATCAAGGGTATCTCTGACGATAGCGAACCTGAACTGCAGGGGATTTATGGCGTAATTCAATATCCGGCAGATTCTATAGCTTGCGGCGGGATTTTTTAACACTCCTGATATCTCATCGATTCCCAGCGTCTGTTTTAACGGCGCATAGAGTTCCTCTTTGAACTCGTCATTAATCGATAGTAACGTGGTATTGACTTCTTTCTGGAACCGATTCCGGTCTTCAACCAGGCGGGAGTTTACCAGGTCTCCGACAATTACCGTAAAAAAACCGTTATCCATATGCATACAAATTTATCATATTGTTTTTAAAAATACAAGCGATATGGTTTGTTTGTGGCTTTTATGCTGTTTGACCGATGGTGTATTATTAGATACCCGGTTATAAAAAGAACCTTTCTCCTGAACGGGTGGTAAAAAGGGACCTGGCTTATGGGCAGTGACAAAGGTTTCGCTGAATTTCAGGATATCTACCGGTTCGCCCGTAATTCCACCGGAATGAAACTGGACCATGAAGGCGCGGAACGATTCGCTCTTCACTGGGCGAGGGAGTATTCGAACAGGGATTTCGATAAGTTCAAGGACGTCTTCCGTTACGCGCGTACCACCGGCGGGATGAATCTAAGTCATGAGTTATCGGTAGAATTTGCTCTTGAGTGGGTAAAAGACCATGCAGACAAAGATTTCGAGAAGTTCAAAGACGTTTTCCGATTTGCCCGTAATCCCGGCGGGATGAATTTATACTATGCACATGCGGTACAATTTGCCTATGAATGGGTAACCAATCACGCGAACAGGGATTTTGAGAAATTCGCAGAAGTATTTCGATATGCCCGTAATCCTGAGGGGATGAACCTGAACTTTGAATACGCGGTGAATTTCGCATTTCAATGGGTAAGAGACTATTCAAACAGGGATTTCGAGAAATTCAAGAATTTCTATAGACTTGCCCGCAGTCCCGGCGGAATGAACCTGACCTATGAAGCAGCGAAAACTTTTGCATTTCGCAAGCTGCTCGATGGATAGTGGTCTATAAATATTCCACTAGCTTTTTCCCGGGCACAATTAAACGTATCCAGGAAGCTAGCATTGCTTGTTGGCCTGTCCCGAGTCGAGTGTGAGTATCCTGAAGTTGACGGTTAATTTTACTTATCAGATGAACCGAGTTTCTCCCGCACGATGCTTTTCTTTTCCAATCCCTGTTCTTTCTGGAAAGCCTTTGTGTGTTTGCTTATCTTGTCGGCTTTCGCGATAAGGAAGATCATGCCGCCAAGCAGAACAAGGAAAAGACCGATACCGATCGGTGAACCCCAGCCCAGGACCAGGAATAAATCTCCGTCCATCTCTCTCTCCTTCTTCGAGTGCAATAGTGTATCCGAATTATATGGAGAGGCAGAGTGTGTCGTCAAGGGATAATAATCAATTCTAAAAAGTAACTCACGGAGGGTTTTACTTCAGCTACCCTCAAAACGTGGGGTTTTGTACAAGAGAGTACCATGGAAAGACAAGGGGATTTTGTCGCTATTCACATATTTATATGTGATATAATTTACTTCTGGATATTATTTATACGAAATAGATACAGCAGGTGATTCAATGGAATACAGAGCGGTGGTAAAAAAAAGCGGTGACTGGTGGATAGGATGGTTGATCGATCTACCAGGCGTTAACGCCTAGGAAAAGAGTCGTGAAGAGGTAATAGAGTCTCTTAAAATTGGCGCTGAAGATATGCTCAACCTACCTGTCGAAGCAGGAGAAGAAGAGGAACTGGTCACTATAGAGGTTTAATTCTTTCCTTCTGTTTCCAGTAC
>CAZBQL010000139.1:4217-6974 GCA_964493985.1 uncultured Dehalococcoidales bacterium | reverse complement strand
ACTACCGGTTTACGGAAAAGTCTTAGAATGATACCTAAAGGTGATAGTAGTCCATCCTCCAGATATATCACATCTATGTGCTTTGTGAGTAAAATTCCCATCGCGCGGGCTAAAAAGTACGGAATTACTATCGGCAGCCATTTATTAGAACCACCATATTTCACCAACTTTACATCGATCAATACTGAAAGGTGGTTGAATAACTCGAATGCAACCTTTTCCATTCCTCCCCGGGAAGGGGGGAATTTACGGGTTATGAATAGAAGAACCATTGCTTCCATTCTTTTTTAACCGATAGAGAATTTCTTCGATAAAGCGGCGCTGAGTGTTGAGCATCTGCAGAAAAATACCCAGGCTGAAGCTTCCAAGGCTGAACAGTATCAAAAAACCGGCCAGAATTGCCGAGGGCAAGCGAGGAGTTACCATTCCTGTTTGTGAGAAGTGAACCAGCACGCGTATACCAAAACCCAGCCCGGCTAAAGCAAAGATCAGGCCGACCGAGAAGAAAAAGCGAAGGGGATATAAATCGCGGTATGTACTTAATATTGTAGCTCCCGCTTGATAAGCATAGGACCAGATATTTCTTATGAGTCTTGATTCACCGGGTCTATTACGGAATTCGACCGGTACCTGCTCAATATGAAGTCCCTTGTGATACGCCCGGATAATGGTCTCTTGAACATAAGTATACTTACCGAAAAGGTTTAACCTCATGGCAGCATCGCGTGTGAAAGCTCGATAGCCCGTCTGAGCATCTTTTACATCAAAACCCGATAAGACGCGAGTGATCCAAGTGGCCATCCTGTTTCCCAGCTTTTTACTCCTGGTCATGTGATCGAGATTACGTATGTCACGCCAGCCGAGGACAATATCTGCTTTCCCTTCAAGTAAAGGTTTGATAAGATCCGGAATCTGTTTCGCATTATACTGGCCGTCTGCATCTATATTAACGATGATATCTGCACCTTTTTCAAGCGAAGCTTCTATTCCGTCACGGAAGCTGACTCCAAGTCCTTTGTTTGTTTTATGATAAATAATATAATCAACGCCATACTTTTGGGCCATATCAACAGTCCCATCTGTTGAGCCATCATCGATAAGGAGCGTTTCAATGTTGTCTATACCATCAATTTGATCGGGTATCTCGTCGAGTACCGAAGAAACGGTGTTTTCTTCGTTATATGCTGGAATAGTAATTATTAATTTCACCAGCTTACCCCTTCGTAATGTAAACATATTTGCCGGGCTTGCTTTGGATCAAGTACTCTCCTGCCGTCAAAAACAGTTTTACCGGCGTAAATATTTACATCCTTAAACTCGTCCCATCCGGTAACAATAATAATACCTTCAGAATCGTTGACCGCTTCTGTTATCGACTCGCAGATTGTTACTTCATCCGAATGGGGAAACTCTGTATCCTGGCTTACCATAGGATCATATACTATAATATTTGCCTTTTCTAACAGGAGTTCGGCAATGATTCGAAAGGCAGAAGCTTCTCTTGTATCGTCGGTATCCGGTTTGAAAGTAAGTCCGAGGATCGTGATATTTTTACGTTCAAGATTACCTAAACGTTGCTTTACTAACTCAATCATTATGTCGGTTTGTTGCTGGTTCGTTTCGTAAATCGACTTGAGAATACGGGGATCTAAACCAAGGCTGCTTGCCTGATAAATTAATGAATTAATGTCCTTTGGAAGGCAGGAACCGCCGAAACCAAGACCGGCATTGAGAAAATCCCTGCCTATTCGCGGATCCTGTCCAATTCCAGAAGCAACGTCGTAAACATCTATACCTAATTTCTTGCAGATGTTACCAATTTCATTGATAAAGGATATTTTGGTACCAAGAAACGCGTTGCTGGCACATTTTATCATCTCAGCAGTACGGATATTCGTTCGAATGATCGGCGCATTAATACCTGCGTACAGACTCTCCAGTATTTCTCCCGCCCTGGAATCATATTCACCGATAATAACACGATCCGGGTTCTTGAAATTCTGGTAAGCTTTCCCCTCTTGAAGGAATTCAGGATTGGCTGCCAGGGTAAAGCCTTCGCCGGCTTTTCTGCCAGAGTATTTTTCCAGGATGGGTAGAACAACACATTCGGTTGTTCCCGGAACAACCGTACTCCTGATAACAATTACTGGACAATTACTGCTGGACGTAATCCGAAGCCCTATCATCCTGGAGCATTTTTTTATTGAACTCAAATCGATACTTCCGTCCCTAGAAGGTGGAGTACCGACACAAACAAAAACGACATCGGAATCGTCTACTTGGCTAAAATCTTCGGAAGTCTCGAACGCAGAAGGTCTGTTCATAATTTTTTTAAGTTGTGCTTCAAGCTCCGGTTCATAGTAAGGGCAAATTCCGTTATTAATCATCTCCAGCTTATTGGAATCTTTGTCGATACATATAATTCTTCGTGTATCATTTGCCAGCCCTACAGCGGTTGTAAGGCCGACAGATCCACATCCAACAACGGTGATTTTTTCCATGGGGCTCATTTCATCCTTAGCAAAGCCAGACTCAATCTTATATCAGATCGTGGTATAAATCCGTCTTTTTGCAGGTACTTAAAGTTTTAAGTTAATCTATTCAGTTACTTTTTAAACAACCTATTATATGTCATTTGACATGTAATATAATCATTCAATGTGACTATTTTTCAAAGTCGATTTTACACTTCCCCGTTTTTATATCTTCATTGACCTGACGGTAGTTCTCAATGGTGCCGATATCTATCAGGTAATC
>CAZBQL010000139.1:0-4117 GCA_964493985.1 uncultured Dehalococcoidales bacterium | reverse complement strand
CAAGGCTTTTTTCTGCCTGTGGACTTCAGCCATTTCCGATAGGTTCATAACAGTAAACATATCACCATATATTATAAAAAAAGTATCATTAAAAAGGCGCTCCATTCTTTTTACGCCACCGGCAGTACCGAGTAGTTTTTCTTCATATGAGTAGTAAATTCTCATACCAAATTGCGATCCGTCACCAAGTTCATTTTGTATCTTTTCGCCGAAATGATGAAGATTTATAGCAACCTCCGCAACTCCATGGTATCTAAGCCACTTGAGCTGATGGACGATAATTGGTTCATCTCCAACAGGCAGAAGCGGTTTGGGAACTTCGGACGTTAAAGGTCTTAACCGGGAGCCTTCACCCGCGGCCAGGATCATTGCCTTTGTGATTTTTTTAGCGTTATACATCTCTATAAATAATAGTTATTAAGTAAGACTTCAGAATATTTGTTCTTGCAAAGGATGTCATAAAAATTTAATGTAATCTCCAATAATTGTCATGAAAATTTAACGTAACTTTCGACTAACTTTCATCATTCTTTCATTGACTCTACATACTTATTATACTTTAATTAACCTAATACTTTAGTAATACTCATTCGATACTTTCGTATCACATAGTGAGATGAAAGTATCAATAGGTTTTTATGAGGAGTATATGTCGACGATTCAAATCAGACACTTTTTCATTATAGCGCATATTTATTAATGAAGGGGAGTAACCATGTCAAGAAGGAAATGGGATCCTCAGACCAAGGCTGATGTAGTGTTAAGCGGTTTCCAGGGTAAGTCGGTAACCGATATCTGTTCTGAATACCAAATAAGTCAAGCCCAATACTATCAATGGAGGTATCAGTTTATAAGGAAGATGCCCCAAGTTTTCACTAAATCATCGCGGTATCACCAATCCCTGAGCCAGGAGAACAGTTATTTAAAGAAAATGATTGGTGAACTCACCTTAGAACTCAGCAAGGTCAAAGGGGTGTAACTGAATATAATAACGCTGATCAGGTCGCGGAATTAGAGATATTTCTTTCCCCAGGTCGAGGGGAATTTAAAAAAATCAATATCAGGGGGGGTAAAAGGAACTCTAGAAAAAAGATAAATATATTCCTATTAGGACGTTCCTTTTAGGAACAAAATAAAATGGCTATTACTAAACTAGACAAATCGAGATTAAGTATTTAGGAGAATGCTTACAATGAAAAAATTAATTGTTTTGACCCTGACAGTGCTAATGGTGCTGTCTCTGGTAGCTCCTGGCATTGCGATAGCATCAGAAACGGGATCTACCTCTGTAAACGTTGCCACCGGCGGTGGGGAATATCCCGTTGTCAAATGCAAATGGGAAATAGAGCCGAATGATCCGAATTATGAAAGTGGTGATCCGGCTCATCTTACACCCGGTACTCAGATCAATCCACCTCTTGCGGCATGCACCACAAAGACCATCTGCTACTATGCCGTGGTCACTGACGAAGAGGATGGAGGCGATGTATCCCAGGTATTCGCCGACGTCTATCATCCAAACGGTTCTCCCGAACCCTACGGCCCCAGCGTAGTGGGTGGTGTTGACCCGATGCCGTACTTCAAGTATGAAGTACCTTTCTCATATTATGTTACAGGAGATCCGGCTGAAGCTATAGTCTGGGATGCCTATTATATGGGTCTCATTACCTTCAACTCTGATTACGATATCAATGATGTTATCTATGAGCTGGATAAAGGCACTGCTGCTATCTGGTACGGCTGTGAAGAAATCGATTATGAACAACCGGGCGGATACTACAATGTCTATGACTATGCTGTGGATGATAATAACAACCTGTCAGAGGCACTATACAACCAGTTCCTGTATGTACCGACTTGCGGTATTGAAGTCGACTTCACCGGGATTAACTTCGGCTCCACCAACCTTGGTGTTGAAAAGATGATCCCCGGCGATACCATCTGGGACTGTGATCCTGGTATTAATCATGCTACCGTCCGTAACATCGGTAACACCTGGACTCATGTCAAAATTATGTTCGACGACATGGACTTCGGCAAGGACTCAACCGGTAAATGGAACGTCAATTTCGATGCCCGTATGGGCAGCGACGATGCCTACTATGTTGGTCCAATTATGCCCGAACAGTGGTATACCCTACCCAATGCTCTTAACCTGTCATATAAGGACGAACTCGACATCTCCATTAATATCCTCAAGGGTTTCGGACCGCACACCGGTACAATCTATCTTGAATGTGTGACTGAGCCGTTCGCCGATCCAGTACCTCCGATCATTGTGGGACAATGTGCCAGGGGTGACTGCTGCCAAGAATCTGACTAACTAATCCCCTGATTCCTGACAATTAAATAAGTATTACCCAAACACTTTATAGTGAAGAGGGGAAGGCGGAGATTCAAATTCTTCGCCTTCCCCTGGTAGAATCGACCAAAATAATCTGATTACAGACATAATATGAAAAAATTACTCGTAATATTTACTGCTATATTAATTTTTAGTTTTATACCAGGCGTTGTTCAGGCGCTTGGTGTTGCTGTTGGTCCAACGAACATCGAAATCAACGATGCTTTACGCGGTGGAGAATATAAAAGAACAATAACGATTTTTAACCCGAGCTCGGATGATACCGAATATACCATTACCACCGAAGGAGAGGCAGCGAATTGGACCAGCTTTTTTTATCTTAATCCCGAAAAACCAATAGAGAACAAAATTTCGATCTCCGGTAAAAGCAATGTGCCGGTTCTGGTAAAAATCAAGGTGCCGGATGATATAACGAACGATACTTACAATGCAAAAATAATCGTTCAAACTGTCCCTCCGGAGGGATTGGAGGGAACAGGTGTTGCCACCATCATGCAGGCAACATCGACTCTTACCATAAACGTTAAAGGCGAACAGATCAGGGATGGCGAGGTAATTCGTATATCGGTCGTTGATACCGAAGTCGGGATTCCAGCCAGAATAGAGACACTCTTTAAAAATACAGGGAATGTTATAGTCAAACCTGAAATTAACTGTGTAATTCTTAAAGAAACTCAAGAGCTTGCAGAGATCAGCTATGCAGACACAGAAGTAGGAGTCGAAAATCAAGATACAATTACTGTCGAATGGAATACCGATAACCAGAGAGAAGGGGAGTATACTGCCAGGGTCAGTGTATTCCTCGATGACCGGCTATTAACCACAAAAGATATTCCTTTCGAGTTATTTCCACCGGGAACATTGACAAAAGAGGGAGAATTTGTCTCGTTTTATTATGAAGGTCAACCGGCTCTAAATTCACTGCTAAAAATTGAGGGTATCTTTAGTAATACCGGTCAGGTAGCATCCTATGCCAGTTTGGTTGCAGAGATATACCGTGATGATGCGTTATTCGATACTGTTGAAAGTGAAAAAACCTTGGCACCTGTGGGTCAAAAAGTTGGTACGTCGGTCTATTATACCTTCGAAGAAGTAGGTAATTATACTATCAAAGGTTTAATATCTTATGATGGTAAACGAACCGATACTAAAGAGATCGAACTTGTTATCGGGACTGAAACCAATCTTGAGAATAGTAATAGTTCAGGTAATACCAATAATGATAATGAGAATGGGAATACAGCCAGTAACACATCGAATTCCTTCTTAACCATAGGACTGCCAATTATAATAGTAGTATTAGTGATACTGGGTGTATCACTAATGTATTTTCTTAAAAAGAATAAGAGGACTAATAAATCTGATTCCTCTACATAGTAATATGGTCTGAACAAGTATGATCATTTAGGTCATCGACTCCCTGCAGGAGGGTGTGAATATGAAAAGGAAAATAAGTGCATTTGTTATAACACTCCTGGTATTTACTGGTATTATGTACTCGTCTTCTCCTACAGGACTTGCGGCGATTACTATCGGTGGCGGATTTGGCTATGGATACGGGTATGGAAGTGGTACATTCAACCCGGTTGTCAAGTGCAAGTGGGAGCAGCAGCCGGTAGACGTCACCCCATATATGGAAGATGGTGACCCCGAGCATCTCAAAGACGGCTTCCAGATTCTCCCACCTCTCGAAGCAGGCGCCACAAAGACCATCTGCTACTATGCCGTGGTCACTGATGAAGAGGATATGGG
>CAZBQL010000138.1:0-6978 GCA_964493985.1 uncultured Dehalococcoidales bacterium | reverse complement strand
GCGTGGCCGATCTTCATGATGGTCTCTTCGGCGAACGGTTTACCGATTATCTGCATTCCTACCGGAAGCCCTTCGGAGAAACCGGCAGGAATAGATAAAGCAGGAATACCGGCTATGTTTATGGGTAAAGTACAGACATCACTCAGATACATCTGAAGGGGGTCATCCGTTTTTTCTCCGATTTTGAAAGGGACAGTGGGAGAGGTAGGTGTGATGAGGGCGTCAACCTTCTCGAAAACGGAATCGAATTCCTGCCGTATCAGCGTCCTTACTTTCTGTGCCTTCAGGTAGTAGGCATCATAATATCCGGCTGAAAGGGCGTAAGTTCCCAGCATTATTCTGCGTTTAACCTCGGGACCGAAACCGTATTGGCGGGTCTTCTCCATGTTCTCCCACATCCCGGTTGCCTCCTCGTGGGACAGACCATATTTAACACCGTCGTACCTGGCAAGGTTAGCCGAGGCTTCGGACGGAGCGATGATGTAATAGACTGCCAGGGCATATCCGGTGTGGGGAAGAGACACCTCTTCTACCGATGCACCGAGTTCTTTGAATTTACTGATCGCGGTACGTAAGACCGAATCGACTCCCGGTTGGATTCCTTCGACAAAGTATTCCTCCGGTACTCCGAGTTTCATTCCTTTTATATCACCTGTCAGACAGGCGGTGAAATCAGGAACAGGTTCAGGTACGGAAGTAGAATCTCTTTCATCGTATCCGGAAATTGCATTCATAACCAGGGCACAATCGGTGACATCTTTGGTAAGAGGACCTATCTGGTCGAGAGAACTTGCGAAAGCGACCAGACCGTACCGGCTGACCCTGCCGTAGGTGGGTTTAAGTCCGGTAACACTGCAAAGCGCAGCCGGCTGGCGGATACTGCCGCCGGTATCGGAGCCCAGGGAATATATCGTCTCATCAGCAGCGACAGAAGCTGCGGAACCACCGCTGCTGCCACCCGGAACCCGTGTTAAATCCCAGGGATTGTGAGTAGGGAAGAAAGCCGAATTTTCCGTGGAGGAACCCATAGCGAATTCATCCATATTTGCCTTACCTATCATCACCGCGCCACAGTTATTCAACTTTTCAACTACAGTGGCATTGTAGGGAGGGATAAAATTTTCAAGCATCCTGGACGAACAGGTCGTCCGAACACCTTTTGTGCACATCACGTCCTTTATCACGACCGGAATACCGGTTAGAGAACTTCCCGCACCCTCAGCAATAATTTTATCTGCCGCACGAGCCTTATCGCGCGCCAATTCACCGGTTATGGTGACGAAAGATTGTATTTTTTCTTCGACCTGATCAATACGATTAAGACAGGCTTCGGTAAGTTCCACCGATGAAATCTGTCTTGATCGAAGGAGTTCATATGCTGCACCGACCGTTAATTGATATAACTTATCGATTGTTCCTTACTCCCTCCGATATTAATCTTCTTCGTCTTCATATTCCTCATTCCAGAGTTCCCACCCTTCTCTGACAAGAAAGATTACTATTAGTATACCCGCTATCGGGTCCGCCTGCCAGAATCCGAACAGGTAATTCAATCCCAGTCCAAGCAGCAGAGCAACCGACAGGAAAGCACAAACAATCGTTTCTTTCGAATCGGCTACCAGCGCCCGGCTGTTAATCTGTTTTCCCGTTCTATACTTCAGCCACGCTAAAAAAGGCATAGCTATCAGCGATACAATCGCAATTATTATTCCCGGTAATGATGGTTCCGGAATTTCAGCGGATAATAACTTGTTAATCGACTCGTAGGCAACGTATGCCCCGAGAACGAAGAACGTGATGGCTACAAATCGCGTTGCCCGGTGTTCAATCTTTTCTTCAAGCTCCGGGGATATTTTCCCGTGCTGCCGTAATCTCCATATCAAAACAAGTCCTGAAAGCGATTCAACAACACTGTCGAGTCCGAACCCGACAAGCGCGATACTGCTTGACATTCCGCCGAAAACAATAGCTGCGACCGCTTCGAGGATATTATACGCTACAGTTATATATTCGAGATAAAGACCTCTTCTTACAAGCCTGGTCTTTTCACTTGCTGCCATATTTACGGAATACCTGTTAAGGAGATCCATTTTCCAGAACGGCATGAATTTTAAAGTAGTCCTGTTCTCTTCGAGGAGCATTAGATAAGATGTCATCCGGAGAACAGGAAGCCGATACTGTATCATCTCTGGTTACGTTATTGAGGGCTACGGACTGGGCAGTCGGTGGAACATTTTCGGTATTAACCTGTTGAAGCACCTCGAAGTTATCCAGTATATCGGATAGCTGTTCACTGAGTTTATCGACTTCATCATCGGTGATACCCATCCTGGCAAGACGGGCAATATGCAGTACTTCCTCACGACTAAGCTTCATGAATACTCCGAATTCTATTGATTCACGAAAATTATAGCACCCGTATCTGCGTAATCGCAACCGAAGTATCTGATATAATTATTATGAGAAATGAATAGACCGAGACTGATATTCGCGATAGTCAGCACGATAATCGAAGAAATTGCTATAGCCGCAGCAGCAATCTGGGGATTGCCTCAGATTGGTGTCAATCTCCCTCTCTGGGCCACTCTTCTGATAATGATAGCCTGGCTGTCATATTCGGTATACGCTTTCAGGAAAGGCACTAAAGCATTGAAAGTCGGTCACATTCTGGGGCTACCGAATATGATAGGGACAAAAGGGAGAGTTACTTCAGCACTTAATCCCGAAGGATGGGTAAAGATACGGGGTGAGTTATGGTCGGCGAAATCTCTCTCGGGTGAAATCCAGCCGGGACGAGACGTAATCGTGACCGGTCAGAAGAGATTAAAATTGGAAGTTAAAGAAACTGATCCGGCAGGTAATCAGGATATTTTTCATTAACTTCCTCAACTTCTTCTTCCAACTCAGCCTCTTGTTGCTTTCTCTTGTAGACATAAGATGTTATGGTCAATACCAGACCAACGATCATCATTGCCAGGCTGAATATTTCGAGTGGACGCATCACACTGTTCGTTATATCAGTTATTATTCCTGCAGCGGCACCGGGAAAATCGGCCGGGTAGTGTATCCTGCCATCAAGGAAATATCTGCCGACCCAGATGCCCACATATTCCAGCAAGCCATATATAAACAACGGAATGCCTATCCGTCTGCATATAGCCCGTACATCGCGCAGAAGCAGGATAACAAACAATACCATTAACCCGATAAATACCATGAAAAGTGTATACGCAAGCTGGAAATACGAGACATACTCTCGCGCTGTTCCAAGGGGGGCCTGCATCTCTGTTTCGACGTTATCGAGTTCATTTCTGATACTGGTGAGACTCTCTTCGGCATCGGTGATAGTTACAGCTAAGCTGGATGCAATCTCAGGTCCGATGATGCTTTCATCGATCTCAAAGGTTTCGGGCAGCATTTCAGACAATCTTCCGGCTACATACTCATCAAAGATTTCGTCCAGTTCGCTTTGTGAAAGGTCTGCGTACTCCGAAGGTGGAGCAGAAAAAAGTTCATTCCTTAGATCATTTTCGATACTCTCAGCTACATCCGCCATCGATATTTCTATACTTATACGGGATGTATCTCCAACAAGGTAATCCAGGATCGGTCCGGCAGCTTCAGTTAACTCAGTTTTTACGGTCGGTTCCAGAACTCTGACAGCATCGTCGATGTACTCCGTGAGAAAGTCCATTTCAGGAGGTATCTGGCCCACTAATTTTTCTGAAATTACTTCTTCAGCAAGTACGGCAAAGTCGAGTTTTTCTATAAGCGGTACTATGAAATCCTCGTTTAATACTGTATCTCTGAGAACGGCTGTCAGGTCTATATCCTGAGTTACTCCGAGTACATAGTCGAAAACAGGACCGGATATTTCCGAAGCCTGCTCCTTGATGTCTGGTTCAAGGTCGGCCACAACGGACTTAATAGTGTCGATGAATTCTTCGGGAAGACCGTCTTCTCCAGCCTGTTCGGAAATCATGATATCAACAAGTTCGGGCAGGCTGATTTCCGCCAGTAGTTTATCGACAAACTCCGGGTTAAGGAATGCTTCACCGAGAGTTTTCCTGATTTCAGGTTCCTCTTTTTTACCCTTGAGATAATCATAGAAAGAGTAGACGGCTACTCCCATCCCCTCTTTTATCGTAGGCTCTACACCAGGTATTATATCCTTAATCTCCTCAAAAACTTTCTCAGTCTCCGGTGATGATTCGAATTCGACAAATTCGTCAACAAGTTCGACAGCTTCTGTTTCATTGATGCGATCGATCACATAATCAGGACTCATTACCGTACTGTTTATCATAAATAAATACCCGAATATCAGGACCGCAGACAACAGGAGAAAGATGCATAAACGGACTGCCAGATTCCTTGCTACACTCAAATTCTACTTTCACTCCTGTTCGTATAATTCCGCATGTGATACCGGTCTTTAAATTTGTATCATAACATACCAATAATCGGTAAAGTCAGCATAATCAGTCTCAATATTGTTGGCCTTCTTGCTCATTTTACACGTATAAGGTTATTATTAAAGTATCGGTGACAATGAGCAGTGAATAAATATCGGGAAGGGATCTATGTCATACAGAGTGAGTTACAGGGGAAGTGGTGGTTTCAGTCTCGGGCCGATCGGTTTTCTAATATCGATTAATTTGATAATGATAATCGTTACTTATGTTAAGCCGGATTTGATATATGTTCTGGGACTATCTCCATATTATTTTACCTCACGTCCCTGGACCATCATTACTAATCTATTTATACATGCGAGTATCTGGCATATCCTGGCTAACATGCTGACGCTTTATTTCTTCGGCAGTTACCTGTCGCGGCTGGTAGGTAACAGAAATTTCCTGCTTATTTACTTCCTGGGAGGTTTACTGGGGAATGCGTTTTATTTGTGGCTGGGACCGACATTATCAGTAGCGATCGGGGCATCCGGAGCGGTGTTTGCCGTGGCCGGGGCTTTAACGGTATTAAGACCGAAATTAACGGTGTACATCATTCCGATTCCTGTACCAATACCTCTCTGGGTAGCCGTACTAGGAGGATTTGCTCTTCTCTCAATTCCATTTGCCTCTAGTGTGATGAATATTGCGTGGCAGGCGCACCTTGGCGGCCTGGTACTCGGTCTGGCAGCAGGTTTTTTTCTCAGACGAAGGACACGCTGGCTGTTTTAGACTGACTGGAAGAAAGGTTCACGTTTATATTGACAGACTGCCCTGAAAATTATAAGAAGGTGGATCTTCATATACATACGCCTGAATCGGTGTGCTACAGTGATGTAGAAGCGAACGCGGGTGATATTGTAAATGCAGCACTTACCGCTAAACTGGATGCAATAGCCATAACCGACCATAATTCCGTTAAGGGTATAGATAGCCTGAGAGAGGCTGCGAAGAATACGGGACTCGCAATTATACCGGGAGTGGAATTAACTACCAAGTACGGACATTTTATCGCCCTTTTCGAAGTTGATACGCCAACAGATAAGCTGAATACCTTTCTCGATAATGTCGGTCTTGATTCACGAGGGAGGGGAGATGCTCATACCGTGATAGCTGGCGAGATCGAAACGGTCCTGGAGAAGATCAAGGAATACGGAGGGATTGCCATTGCGGCACATATCGACAGGTGGCCGAGCGGGTTTCTCGAGATAAAAGATACCCGAAAACGGAAACAGGAAATACATGAAAACAAGTCTCTGGATGCCATCGAGATAACCATCCCAAAGAACAGGAAGGCGTGGGAAAATGGTGAGGTCCGCGGGTATCCGATGAAGCGTGCCTGTATCCAGGGTTCGGATGCTCATAGCCCCGATGAAATTGCCCGGAGGACTGTATACATCAAGATGGATACGGTAAAATTAACCGAAATAAAAAAAGCTATGGAAAACTATGAGACTGACATATTGTTTCCTGATGATATCGATGAAAGTGCATGATCAGGTAACGGAGGAATACATAAATGGAAGATAACCAGGAATTATTGTACAGAAAAAAAGACGGTATCGCTGTTATTACGATGAACCGTCCTGAAAAACGGAATGCACTTAGCCCGGGACTTTTCCAGGGAATATTCAGTTCGGTGGACGATGCAGCATCGAACGATGAGATAAAAGTGATAATAATTACCGGAAAAGGTGAAGCTTTCTGTTCAGGAGCAGACGTTAAAGCCATGGCTGCCGGTGATCTTCAGCGGCGTCCCGAACGCCCGCCGGAACAAACGGAGAATACTAGACGTGCCCCGTTCGCCCAGCAGTTCATGGAATGTCCCAAACCCATAATTGCGGCGATGAACGGTGTCGCCGTTGGCGTAGGTCTTGATCTCGCTCTATCCTGCGACATCAGGATTGCTTCGGAAAAAGCCCGGTTCACGGTCGGCTACGTACGCAGGGGAATGGTCCCGGCTGCTGGAAGCGCCTGGTTTTTACCAAGATTAGTCGGCATGGATAAAGCCCTTAAAATCATATGGACAAGCGAAATGATTAACGCCGAAGAGGCTGAGCAACTCGGACTGGTAACGATGGTCGTCCCTCACGATGAACTCGAAAACGCGGCCCTGGACCTGGCTGAACAGATCGCCAAGGCTCCGACACTGGCAGTGCAGGCCGCCAAACGTGCCGTGTATGAAAGCCTGGAGCTTAACCTGGATAAAAGCCTGGAATTGACAATGAATATCAGACAAGGACTTCTAGGTACTCAGGACTTCCACGAAAGTGCTACCGCTTTTGTGGAAAAAAGAGAGCCTACCTTCAAGGGTGAGTAAGGATAAGCCGGACAGGACGTGGATTCCCGCTCAACAGATTTATATTTTAGAACCCTCTTATTAACGTCACCTGGTATCAACGAGGACATTCCTTTCGCTTGACGGGAGAGGCTAGATGAGGGTGGAAAGTAACGATTTACGCATAGCTCCCTCACCCTAACCCTCTCCCGCGGTGGGGAGAGGGAACTTTTTCAGAGGTTTCCT
>CAZBQL010000137.1:2889-7129 GCA_964493985.1 uncultured Dehalococcoidales bacterium | reverse complement strand
GTATCGGCATTCATTTCGGTCGGATGGGGAGAATAATCCCAGACTTTAAGCGCGATATCCGCTATCTCGTCAGCCTTTTCGAGTTCGCAGCCAAGATCTCTCAGCCGGAGTTTCATGCCTACTTTTTCCAGCCATTCTTCGAAAGCCGCTATTCCGTCGGTCTTGCCGAATACGTTCCTGCCAAGCAGTTCGAACCTTTCTTTTCTTACTGGATAGAATTGCTTCATCCATGACGGCAGCAGGGCAGCCAGTCCGGCGCCGTGGTTGATGTCATAGTAGCCGCTGATGGCGTGCTCTATACCGTGGCAGGTCATGCTGCCGGCCGATCCTCCCAGCCTGGATAAATCCGAGCTGGCGATAGTGCTTGCCCAGGATATCTGGGAACGGGCGTCAACATCTTCGAGATTGGTCAGCACTTCGGGAAGCACCCGTACTATCACTTTCATTACAGCTTCCCTTATTGCGTCATTCATCGGCAGCGGTTTTTCAGGCATCAGGTAGCATTCCATGATATGGGAGAGGGCATCGACTCCTCCCCCGGCAGTCAGTTTCTCAGGTAGGGTAACAGTCAGGGCGGGATCGATTATCGCCGTCTTTGCCCACAGGTTGTCATTGAAAATGAACCGTTTCTCGTGGCTTTCCCAGTGGGTAAAGACGCATATCGGATTCAGCTCGGAACCGGTCCCGGCAAGGGTGGGTACCTGGATAAGATTGGGGACATTTTCCCCCGCGTGGGCTTTACCCAGCAGGTAGTCCCAGACAGGAGCTTCGCCGGAACTGGCCAGGGCGATGCCTTTCGCTGCGTCCATGGCGCTGCCGCCGCCCATCCCGATAACCAGGTCGATCTTCTTTTCACGTGCGATACCGGCTGCCCGGTCGACAGTGGTAGTGCGGGGATTCGGTTCAAGCTCTTCGAATACTTCCGTTTCAATATCCTGGTTTTCAAGGTCTTTCAGGACGATATCCAGGAATCCCAGCCTGCGGATGTCAGGATACGTGACGATCATTGCCCGGGTTCCAAGGTTTTTTGCTTCATCGCCCAGTTGATCGATACTCCCCGGACCGAAAAGTACTTTTGTGGGTATGTAAAACTGCTGTATCATAGCGATGAATCCTCCCTTGCTATGTCATTCCCGTCCTTCCTTAATTAATTTTTATAAATCTGTTGAACGGGAATCCATAAGAATTACGAACGGGATAAATTTATCAAGGAGTAGATTCCCGTCTTCGTGGGAATGACACACATTTTTTATCGCTGCTACGAAATGCGGGTTAATCAGCTTCTATTTTCATACTTTGCGGTGCTGCTTGTCCAATGGGATAGCGAAGATTTTATGAGAAATCGAACCTGATCTTTTCTATCTCCGATTCCTTCATGTTATCGGCCATCGTCCAGAAAAACGCTTCTCCCTTAAATACCCGAAAAAGAATGAAAAGGGGATCATCCGGCTTCTCTATCCCAAGCGCTTTGAAGAATGGTCGCTCTGTCAGTAATTTCGCTTTAAGTTCCAGGTCGTTAACGAACTCTATCTCACCGCTGACTCGCATGACTTTACCGAGTCCCCCGCCTTCGGTGTCGTAAAAACACAATTCGACGTTATTATTGGCCTGGAGTTGCTTATAAAAAATTTTTACCGGTTCCGTCTGGAAATAGAATCCACGCTCATCGGCGAACTGGAGGGCAAGGGGCCTGACATGAGGCTTATTTCCGTCTGTCGTGGCGATGAAGACGGTACCGCATTTGGCGGCAAATTCCACACAGTCTTTGTATTGCATTGGTATTTATCTCCTCACCGGATAATATTAACAGAAAAGCCAACGGATGGTTAGTACGTTACTCAACGTAATAGATAATCACGAAATTTTAGCGTGGCTTTACCGGTGAACCAAGCGTTGATTTGAGGGCTTTTTCGACATCTTCATTGTCACCATTATAAAGTAATATAAACCGACCGGAGTGATATGCCTTGAGATTGGAGGATACCGATTCACTCAAAGGTGGTTCGTTTTTTTCGAAGAAAACAAGTCCGGGACCTGGACCCGTCAGCGCCTCAAACTCCATTTTTGCTGTACTAACATCCGTATACTCGAAAAGCTGAGTGTTTTCGCTTCCAATCATGAACACATACCCTTCGACAGATAAATGGATATTCTGTACAGACTGGTCTGTGATCTCTATTTCCAGTCCTGATTTTTCCAGCCGGTCAATCAGGTCTTTAAGATTATCGACAGGCTGAACTGTTGTTTTACACCCTGTACTTACAAAACACAAGACTGCTAAATTCACTGCTAATAATATGTATAAATACCGTTTTATTTTACCAATTCTCATGATTAACTATGTGACCTGTTGTGCAACTATATATGAGACAGAGTAATCTGTCCAATATTCTTTACGCTATAAGCACTTCTCCCAACTTATGCGTCAAGGTTCATTTCCATCTGAAATTGTTCGATGAAATCGGTCATGAAACGATATCTTTTACGAGCCATTTCCTTTACCGATTCGGTATAAATATCATCCAGAAATGATTTTCTCCCTTCGAGATACTTCTGCGGTATAGACTCGATGCTTATTCTCCGATCGAAAGCGTTCGTCCGTTGAAAAGCCCGGGCAACCCAGGTCGCACCTAGAGCTTCCAATCTGTCTGCGTCACTAACGATCCTGGATTCCAGAGTCGTTTGATTTCGCGAATTATGTTCCCTGATTATCATAGCCACCTGTTTGATTTTAGACTCGAGATAACCGGTTTGTTTCAGAAATTGTTCGGCGATAAGCGACCCAACCTCTCCATGATTAGCCGAAGGGAGTGCATATGATCCTAAAAATTCCTGAAAATCATAATCATCCTTTCCCGATGCATGCCTAGCCCATGCAAGCGGTACCGTCCCAATATCATGGAGAAGGGCTGCAATTTCAATGATCTTGCAGTCAGCCTTCTCAACCATTCCTATTGTTACAGCAAGTTTCGCCACCCGTCGAACGTGATCGGCACCATGACAGAAACTAAGATCAGATTGATACTTGTCCAGTAAGGTGTTGATTTATTGAATTATCTGCGTATGAGTTGACAAATTTTCCATGCTCACAACCTTTCATCTATACAACTTTTTGATGATGTTCGACTTTTTTATTTTCCGTAAATACCTACCTGTTTGATCCCGTAACAATCGCGTGTCGATTCTGCATCCATACACAATCAACGTACTGAAAACCGGCTTGCCTTAATCCTTCCTGCATATCGCGGAGAGTTCCCGGCTTGTCCCCCTGCTTTTCAGCCAGCTCCAGATGCCTTTGTTTTACCTGCTCGAAAGTCCTGTCTATCCCCAGTTTATTTTTAGCTTGGTCGACTATCCATGTGATTAAATTATTCAATTCCCATTTACTAATACTTGGCGATTCTCCGATAAATATATCTCCGTTAATAAACAGTCCGTCATCAGACAGAACCTGCCTTATTTGAGTATATAATTCTGTCCTGTTCTCATACTCAATGTGATGCAATGCAAAACACGAAGTCACGGCGTCGAACTTCTTTGAAAATAAACTGTTCGGAATACCTTTGTTGAGATCATGGGTAATTATCTCGATGTTCCTGTTATTTTGAAAACGGTCACGTACCAGTTGTATCATCCCATCAGAAAAATCCACCATATAAATTAAAGTATCCGGTCTTATCCTGATAATTTCTGCGGCAACGTCCCCACTTCCACAGCCAAGGTCCAGAATCCTGGGCTGATGAGAGACAAAGGCTGTTGCTAAATCAGCTATCTTTAAAAGGATGTCTCTGCGACCAGGTATGGTAATATCGGCCGTTCGCTGATAATGCCTTATAGTCTCTTCAGATTTCCACCCTTCTTTTTCAGTCATCAGTAACCTCCCTTATTAACTGTATTTTGTTAATCACCAATATAAAAAAAGCCCAGGAGATTTAACTCTTGGGCTTGGTCTAAACGCTGATTGGTCTTTAAGCTTAAGTAGGGATTATCTCCGAACCGGCGACATGCCAAGCCCTCCGAAAAACAATAATCGGAAGGACAACACGCAGACTAACAATCATATTCCGGTTCGATATTATCATTCTTCACTCAAAACAGATTTATATGTGCATAAATTATATGGAAACTGCGAACTTATGTCAATGTTTGGGAGATGATATATCTGATTCAATATCCTGTCCTGACGTTAAGTGATAGATTGCTATCAATATCTATTGACCCAGAAGCAGTTTTTACAGCT
>CAZBQL010000137.1:0-2789 GCA_964493985.1 uncultured Dehalococcoidales bacterium | reverse complement strand
CCGGTGATTATCGGACCGACACACGTGAAGTTATCCTGCATGGCGTAAAAAGGATTCCCTTCCTGGGCTTCCCGTATCATCTCGCAAACGGACAGGTTTTTATCGAGTTTATCCATACCCTCCGGTTTGAACAGTAGGAATTTTATACCTACGGGCTGCAGTTCGAATTTGAACTCATTGAATATCGACAGGTCTTTTATCGGTGATGTCATGTTATCCTCCTTACTGACGTCTTAATTTATTTTGTCGCAGCTTTTTTCAGCACTCTCAAAGCCCTAAGTGTTACCCACTTGTTCGGCTTGTTGTACAGGCCGAAGTCGGCCCACCATTTGTGCCAGTATCCGTAATTTTTCTCTCGCAGCCACCTGCCGTTCTCATCCTGTTTGCTTCGTATTAGGTTGAGGGTGTTTGCCAGCCTGGGATCAGCGCCATATCCCAACCCAGTCAGGGCCTCCGCGACCTGGAGAAGGTCCATGCCTGTTACGGGGAAATGGAATTTCCACCATCGACGGTCCGGTCTCGGTACTGTTTCGCCGGGAAAATTTGCGGTGGCGGGATCACTGGCGAAGAAATATTCGACTCCTGCCTTTATAGCCCGTTTCACCAGTGGAGAACGTTTCTCCTCCGGTATGCGCGAAAAGGACAGCATTATCTTTGCTCCGGCCCAGGCGCAGTGTTTCAACCGGCGGCAAGAAAAAAGCGGTCCTGTTATATGAATGAAGCGATAAAGCTTGCCGGAACTGTCGCCGACTTGATCCAGACCTTCTCTGGTTACCTCAGAAGGTAAATCTTTTCCGGTAACCGTACGGGCAGTCCACTCGAAAGCGTTATCTATTCTTTCGTCCCTGCAGCCGAGATCCATCAGCGAGGTCAGCATGTTGCCCTGGAAGCAGTTGAATGTTTTTGATGCGTCGCCGTTGCTGGAGAATTGACCACCTTTGGCAAGGGCGTTATCCAAAAGATAAGAACAGGCGGCAGCGACACGTTTATCTTCTTCGACAGAGCCGCCCATTTGGGCGAGGGCGAGGATCGACCATGATGTGCCGGTGCATTTGGGGTTATATACAGCGCCGGGATGCACCCACCAGCCTTCCGGGTTCATGTTATCGAGTATGGTGGCAATCGGCCCTTCACGATGGGCTTTTCGCCTTGCTGTTTGTACCTCTTTTTCACCGGCTTCGACGATATCACGCAAGGCCAGGTATCTTACGCCTGGATCAGACTCTTCGAGAAGCCAGTCAGTCGGGTCTGCTTTTAGTTGTTTCTTCCATTTTTCGACCATAAAACTACCTCACGAGAATATTGGTGGCGTGTTTCACGTGAGAGATATTATACAGGATTTTTCCTATATATCGAATATCTTTCCCGGATTAAGTATATTGTCCGGGTCGAAGGCCTGTTTGACCCGTTTCATCACTGCCAGGAGAGGTGCATTTATCTGTATCGGAAGGTAGGGTTTCTTTTCGATGCCGATTCCATGCTCGCCGGATACGGCTCCACCGAACGAGATCGCCGCTGCATAAATGTCTTTCAACAGCGATGGCAGTTTCCTTTTCCATTCATCCTCGCTCATGTTTTCACACAATGGGTGAAGGTGGACATTGCCGTCGCCGGCGTGACCGTAGATAATGACGGTTATGCCGTGCCGGGCGGATATTTCTTTCACCTGCCTGACGAAATCCGGAATTCTGCTGCGCGGGACAACGGTATCGATAAGCTCCATCGGAGCGTACCGCTTGATGGCGTGGTAGAATTTCTCCCGCGCTTCCAGCAGCCTGCGCTTGGCACGTTCGCTGCCGGGCACGAGCGCTTCAGCAGCGCCGTGCTTTTTACAGGTCTCACCGGCTTTAATGAAATATTCATGGATCTCATCTTCGGAATCGCCGTCCATGATTATCATCAGGAAAGCGTCGTATTCAGGATAGGGGATTTCCCTGTCAAGGTAGTCCTCAATGATGCTGATAATCCGCCGCTCCATGAATTCCAGTCCGGCCGGTATCATCCTGAGGTGCAGGATTTCCGGTACGGCGTCGATAGCGTCCTGGAGGCTGGAAAACGGGGCGAAAAGAACCTCTCTTTTCGGTGGCTTCGTGGTGAGTTTCAGAATCACTTTCGTGATGACCGCCAGCGTTCCCTCTGAACCGGCGATAAGCTGGGTAAGGTCGTAACCGGAAGAGCTTTTCACGTATTCGCCGCCAGTGTTTATGATATCGCCGTTCGGCAGAACGGCTTCCAGGCCGAGTATATTGTTCCGGGTGACGCCGTACCTGACGGCATTCATCCCTCCGGCATTGGTAGAGACCGTGCCGCCGATAGTGGCGGTCATCTCACCGGGGTATAACGGGTAATACAGCCCCCTGCTTTCTATTTCAGTGCAGAGATCAGCCATCGCCACGCCTGGTTCGGTAATTGCGGTGAAGTTTTCTTCATCAATGCTGATAATCCGGTCCATTTTTTCCAGGGAGAGAACGATACCGCCAAAAAGCGGGATGCAGCCGCCGCTGAGCCCGGTACCGGCGCCCCTCGGTGTGACCGGGATTTTATGTTTCGACGCGAAAGACAGTACCCGCGAGACGGTCGCCGTGTCTCCGGGTTTAACCACCACCTCGGGAAAGCGAATCTCGGCATGGGGAGACTCGTCACAGGCGTAGTCATGCATTGCGTCCCTGTCAGTGATAATATTGCCGGTGCCGCAGATATCCACCAGTTCACGTACTCGTTCTTCTGTCAGTTTTCTGTAGAGTACCATTTTATCACCTATGTTATCACAGTGAAGCCGTTCGTGGTGA
>CAZBQL010000136.1:0-7415 GCA_964493985.1 uncultured Dehalococcoidales bacterium | reverse complement strand
GCGACTCATGTGTATATTATAAAACTAATTGCGGTTATTTGCCTATATGTGCTAGAATGATTACCGTTAGTAGTAGCATCCGGCAAGTAGAGGTGTGGTCGTGGTATTTATGAAAGAGTGGTTCACAGTAGAAGAAGCTGCTGAATATTTGTGTGTTTCCAGGAGGACTATATATAAGCTGACCAAGGAAGGAAGATTGCCTGCCTTCCGCATCGGGCAGGAACGTCACCGCCGGTTCCGTAAAGAGGACCTCGATAAAGTGCCACGACCGAGTGAAGAGGTAAGAACTCTGGAAAGACTTATCAAACTATCGGCGGAATCTGATCCGGTGCTTGCCGAAATCTGGGATAACGAAAATGACGCAGCATATGACCGGATATAGCCGTGGGGATGTAGTTCTGGTTAGTTTCATATTTGCCGATGAGACCGGAGTCAAGCGCCGACCGGCTGTGATAGTAAGTTCAAATACCTATCATACCGGACGTGATGAAGCCATAATTGCCGCTATTACGAGTAGAACGAACCGGGTATTAACAGGTGACCATCTTATTGCTGACTGGCAGGATGCTGGCCTTCTTTTTCCATCGGTAGCTACAAGCATTATCAGGACGATCAAGCAGGATATGATAAATCGAAGACTGGGTTCCTTGCAGACGCAGGATATGGGGGCGATAGACAGTAAATTAAAGCTGGCACTTGGGCTTTCCTGAAGACTAATTATGAACAGGAAGATCTGATTCGTTCGGGATTGTTGTAATCAAGCCTTTCGTACCGAGAAACTGGTCAATGGCGGCCTTGCTCCGCTGATAACCTGCATGAAGCTATTGATGCTATTTATAAAACCGCACTCTTCTCCGGGGATCTTTTCCGGCACTCCGGGAATGCAGTTCGTTCCGTTCGGCGATAAGGTGCTGGAGGCGGCGGATATAGGCTCCCTGCGGACTCAGTTCAATCTCTTCTTCGCCGTTTTTCAGATTATTAACGGCATCATGAGCTTCCCTGAGCGCTGATGTAAGAGAGTCTGTTCTCTCGAAATTCTCGGTATTGCTGCTTCCCGGCGTAATAGTGTGCAGGAACTGCCTTATCTGTGACGGAGTATTGCTTCTCAGGACGTATATCGGGAGGTTGGTAATCTCCGCATCCTTCACTTTCTGAGGTTTTCGACGGTAATATCGTTTCGAGGTCACGAAAAGGTCGGCGTTCTTAATATTTTCGACAATCTCCACGTTTGCCACCATTTCTTTGGCCGTCTGTTCGAATCTGCCCCGGTTCACTCCGAACAGGTAGAGCCGGTGTAGTTTTCCTTCTCTCACCTGAGTTTTAGCTTTTCCTGATTTTACCGGCGTTTCCACCGGAGCTGATTTCTCTATGACAACTTCACCATCTTCGTCCAGCCAGCGTACTTCCGTCGTGACAGCCTGTCCCCGCAGCGTGGCGTCTACTGCTTCGGTGACATCCGGGTGAATCGATACTCTATCCCTGTCAAGTATCTCGACCACAATATCGAATGTCGGCGGTGATGTACGTTCCAGTATGGATTTCTGGGTACCTCGTCTCTTGGCCTCTTCGTCTCCCAGGGTAACGCTCTGGATACCACCGATAAGGTCGGAAAGCGTGGGGTTAAGTATCAGGTTCTCAAGGGTATTGCCGTGGGCAGTCCCGACCAGTTGAACACCGCGTTCGGCAATAGTCCGGGCTGCCAGGGCTTCCAGTTCGGTACCCATCTCATCGATGATAATTACCTCCGGCATATGGTTTTCTACGGCTTCTATCATCACAGCGTGCTGGTTGACCGGTGATGTGACCTGCATCCGCCGGGCGTGGCCTATCGCCGGGTGCGGAATATCACCGTCTCCTGCGATCTCATTCGATGTATCAACAATGATGACACGTTTCTTGAAATCATCGGCGAGGACCCGGGCTATCTCACGAAGCATGGTTGTTTTGCCTACGCCCGGTCTGCCCAGGAGCATTAAACTCTTTCCTGAAGTTATCAGGTCTTCGATAACCTTTATGGTACCGGTAACGGCCCTGCCAACGCGGCAGGTAAGTCCGACGATCCGCCCCTGCCGGTTACGGATTGCCGATATACGGTGAAGCGTTCGTTCAATACCGGCGCGGTTATCGTCACCGAATGTGCCGACCCGCGAGGATACATACTCGATGTCTTCCTCACTTACTTCGGTTGGATTAAGTATCACTTCTCCATCTGGGAAACGCGCTTCCGCGGGGCGTCCAAGGTCGAGGATCACCTCAATAAGTTCGTGTACGTCACTTTGCTCGTGTAACGGAGTCTGAATATGCGGCGGAAATATGTTTAGCAGCGCATCCAGATCATCGGTTATTATCTTTTGCACCGGTTCCTCCCGCTGCAACCGGATATTCTTTTCCCCGGTCTCAGCTTATGTTGCTCTGTCTCTTAATATGCGTCTCAGAATTTTACCGACCTGCGTTTTTGGAATCTCGTCGATAAATTCTACCAGCCTGATTCTTTTATAGGGAGATAGTCTCGCTTTACAGAATTCTATCAGTTCATCTTCCGAACAAGTACTTCCGTCTTTCGGAACGATAAACGCTTTCGGCAATTCACCGGCGATGTCATCCGGTACTCCGACCACGGCGCATTCTCTGACCGCAGGATGTTCGTAGAGAGCGGCTTCCACCTCTGCCGGTGCGATTGTATAACCCTTATACTTGATTATCTCCTTTTTCCTGTCCACTATATAAAAATAACCTTCCTCATCCATCATGGCAAGGTCTCCGGTATGAAGCCAGCCTTCCCTGAGTGTGCCAGCGTTTTCTTCCGGTCTGTTCAGATAGCCTTTCATCACCTGTGGGCCTCGCAACACCAGTTCGCCGATTTCACCGGGCGGCAGTTCCCCGGTGCCTGTTTCTTCGTCTACGATACGGGCGTCCGTGTCCATGATCGGTATTCCTATCGTGCCGGGTTTTATCCTGTCTGGCGGCGAGGTATGGGTTTCCGGTGAAGCTTCGCTGAGTCCATAGGCAAGTATCATCTTGACACCGGTCTCATTTTCCCACTTTTCCTTGATATCAGGCGGGATCGGCATTGCTCCGGCTTTCACATATCTCAGGCTTGAAAGATCGTATTTCCCCATTGAGGGACTGTTTAGCAGCATCGTATAGAGTGATGCAGCGCCGTGCAGGAGTGTTACCTTATCTTTTTCTATCGATTCGAGAAGCGTATCCGCGTCATAACGCGGCATGGTGACCACTTTTGCCCCGGCATATATCGGCGAGTTCACACAGGTACAGGCGCCCCAGCTATGATAGAAGGGAAGGAGGCCTACAATTACATCGTTTTCAGTCCAGCCCAGGAAAGTGGCATTCTGTATCGCATTAGCTACCAGGTTATAGTGGGTCAGCATCGCACCCTTTGGAAAGCCCGTCGTTCCTCCGGTGTACTCGATAGCCGCCACATCTTCCCGTGGGTCTATCTTTACCTCCGGCGCTGTCGGCGGATACTCATTGAAAATCGTCTTGAGTGAAATCGTTCCCTGGATATCTTCACTACCCGTGAGTATAATTGTTCTTATTCCTGTTTCCTCCCTGATTTCTTTCACGACCGGATACGTTTCTTTATTGCAGATAACAGCAACAGCCTCGGAGTCGGTCACTACGTGTCTAAATTCATCTTTTTTATAGGTCGGATTGACCGGAACAACAGAACCACCTGCCTTGAGTATTCCGTAGTAGCCAATTACATATTCGATTCCGTTGGGAAGGAAGACGATACCGCTGCCGCCGTGTTTCAGACCGAACCCTGCCAGGGCTGAGGCAAGACGGCTTGTCCGGTCGTCCAGTTCACTGAAGGTAATCGAATCTTCGCTGGTGCAGAATGCCAGCCTGTCAGGATATTGTCCGGCAGTATCGGTAAGGAACTTGAAAAGCGGTATTTCGGGGTAATCGATATGACGGGGTATGCCCTCCGGCCAGTATTTGAACCAGGGTCTGTCATCCGGAATATTCAAGAGGTATACTCACTCCTTTCAGTATCAGCTAACACTCTCCTTGAGTTCGTCCATAGTGAACAGCGAGTGCAGTATTAGTCCGGCTTTTTTAAGGTTTTCTCGCCCTTTGACGTCACGCTCAATGACGCACAGTACATGTTCCACCTTCGCTCCTGAATCTCGCAGGTCTTTCGTGCTGAGTACTACCTGGCCTCCGGTGGTAATTACGTCCTCGATTACGCAGAGTATTTTACCGTCTATATCTACGCCCTCGGCATATTTACATGTACCGTATTCCTTTGCCTTTTTCCTGACAAATACGGCGGGGATGCCGGTTTTTATAGAAATAGCCGTGGCGACCGGAATTGCTCCCATTTCGAGACCGGCAAGGATTTCAGTGCTTTCCGGAACCATTTTTGCCATTTCCGATGCGATATCAGCCAGCAATACCGGGTCCGATTCGAAAAGGTATTTATCGAAATATTCGCTTGAAACCTGTCCCGAACGCAGCGTAAAGCTTCCGGTCAGGTGCGATATGTTATAGATTCTCGCTGCCAGTTCCTTTCTGTCCATGTATCCTTACTTTACCCCTGAAATCATTTCGAGGAAGTACCGGTGGAGTCTCAGGTCGTCCGTCAGTTCCGGGTGGAATGCGGTAACGAGGAATTTACCCTGCCTTGCCGCGACGGCTGTGCTGTCTTCTAGTCTGGCGAGTATTTCGGTGGTGCCGTTGACGCTTTCAATCAGCGGCGCCCGGATGAACACGGCGTGAAACGGCTTTTCACCGAGAACGGGAATATCAAGATCGGTCTCGAAGCTTTCGTTCTGCCTGCCAAACGCGTTACGCCTGACGGATATGTCCATCAGGCTGAGCGGTTCGACCGTAGAGCCGGGAATTTTCTTTGCCAGCAGTATCATTCCGGCACAGGTGCCGAAGATGGGCTTGCCTTCCTCCGCAAGCTGTTTAATCCCCGATACCAGGTCGTAATCTTTCATCAGCTTGCTTATAGTGGTGCTTTCTCCGCCGGGAATAATTAACCCGTCCAGCCCTTCAAGTTGTCGGGGCAGACGGACGGGTATCGCTTCCACTCCCAGTTTCTTCAGTACTGCTATGTGTTCGGCAAAGGCTCCCTGCGATGCAAGGACACCTGTTTTCATACCTATTTCCTCTGTATTTTCCGCTACCATCCCCTGGATGCCAGCAGTTCATCTTCCGGAATCTGTTTTATCTCAAGTCCCGGCATTGCCTCGCCAAGGTCCTTGGATACTCTGGCGATAATTTCCGGGTCTTCGTAATGAGTCGTCGCTTCGACGATTGCCTTGGCTCTGACACTCGGATTGCTGGACTTGAAGATACCCGAGCCGACAAAAACTCCCTCGGCGCCAAGCTGCATCATCAGGGCGGCGTCAGCCGGGGTAGCAATACCACCCGCGGCGAAATTAACGACCGGCAGTTTACCCGTCCTGTGTACTTCTTCTACGAGTTCGAAAGGCGCGCCTATTTCTTTGGCTATCTTCATCAATTCTTCCTGGGGAGCGTTAACCAGGCTGCGGATACCGTCCATCACCGCTCGCATGTGCCGGACCGCTTCCACGATGTTTCCTGTTCCTGCTTCGCCCTTGGTCCGTATCATGGCTGCGCCCTCGCCGATACGTCGGAGCGCTTCTCCCAGGTCCCGGCAGCCGCAGACAAATGGTGTTTTAAAGTCGTGCTTCCATACATGATAGTTTTCATCGGCCGGAGTCAGAACCTCGGATTCGTCGATGTAGTCGACTCCAAGCGCCTGTAAAGCCTGGGCTTCGACGAAATGACCGATACGGCATTTTGCCATGACTGGAATAGTAACCGATTTCATGATATTCTCGATTACGGTCGGATCTGCCATTCGAGCAACTCCACCGGCAGCCCTGATATCAGCCGGGACTCTCTCCAGCGCCATTACGGCACACGCCCCGGCGTCTTCCGCTATTGTCGCGTGTTCCGGGGTGACTACGTCCATTATCACGCCGCCCTTCAGCATCTGGGCGAGTCCGGTTTTAACTTTCCACGTTCCGGTTTCCATTGTGTCCTCTTTTCGCTGGTGAATTTAGTTATGTTTCCTAATAAATTCTACTACTGTTCTCTTTCTTTATCAAGCGTACATATGTATTGCTTTGAATTAAGTCCTGTGCTAGACTTGGATATCCGTAATAGGAAATCGATCAATGACAGAGATGTTTTAGGCAACATGTTTTGCATTCGATTCGCTCGGTTACGCTGCGAAAGGGCAGCGCTTATCAGCTAGACGCAAAACGGGTAATCAACTTCTAATTACCCTGAGGATTGTTGCCTGTAATTCTGTTTTTTACCCTTCGGCTTTTCCTCACATTTTATCCCATACCTGCGTACGTCTGCATTTTGTGACCTGTTTTTGAGACTATTCACAGCGCTGCCTTCCACGAGAAATTCATTAATGGAGGTACGCGACGTGAATCACAGGGATAAAGGTGTCTATTCACAGAATCAGATAGTAAACAGGCAGATATTGAAACGACTGGTCGACCAGTCAGGTATATACGCCGGGGATACCGTCTATGATATCGGCTGCGGTACGGGTACGATAAGTCGTGCCCTGCTGGATAAAGGAGCACAGGCGATCGGTGTCGAGAAGGACGCTGAGTTATACTGCAAATGCCGGGCGAAATTTATAACGGAGGACAGGTTCGAACTATATCTCGACGACTTCCTTATACCAGAATCGTTCATATTCCCGCCGAAGAAGCCATACAAAGTATTTTCAAACATTCCTTTTATTCATACGGCAAAGATAATAGAGAAGCTGCTATACTGTAACAATCCGCCGGAAGACTGTTACCTGGTAATGGAGAAGAAAGCGGCTGAGAGGTATACCGGGACCGGTGGTGAGACTCTGCAATCGCTACTGTTGAAACCGCTGTTCTGGGCGGACATCGTCTGGTATTTTAACGCTAAGGATTTCTTTCCGGTACCGGGAGTGGATATCGTGCTGGTACAGTTCGAGAAACGACAGTGCCGGCTGGTTTCGGCGAAAGATTACCAGGCTTACCGCGAGTTTGTTACTTTTTTCAGAGACAGGGCAGACAGTCCGGTGAAGAAAGTGCTGAGAGAACTCTTTACCTGGACGCAGTTCAGGCGACTTTCAAGGCTGGTGAACATCGATTATCACTGCAATCCGGCAGAAATGAGCTTTACCCAGTACCTGGCGATTTTTCAGTATTATATGAGTGTTAGATAAGCTGTCAGTTTCCTGGTACTTTTGTCATTCAGCGTACAGCGCATAGACTGTGTCAGAACAGCCAGAATGTATCTCCTTGCTGATACTTGAATACCCTTGATCATTTGAATCTACCGTAAAATTATCCGTATAAGTAAAGGAGATCCTTCATCCCTGGAATAAGCTTGAATCGGGGAATCCTAATTAGCAC
>CAZBQL010000135.1:0-7425 GCA_964493985.1 uncultured Dehalococcoidales bacterium | reverse complement strand
CATTCTACACCTCATATCGCCGCCTTTTCATTCACCCACGGGCAAAGCCCGTGGATCTCTGCCCTTATTGAAATGTTATTCATTTGTTATCTGTTTCTTTTCTTTGTAAGGATTTTTTGATATTTTCAGTGTTATGCTGATATTTATAGGCATTCTGTAATTAGCAGAACTGGGAAGAGCTAGATAAATTTTAATTTCCGGTCGGTCAGTTATATCAGTGTCTATATTCTTTAATCTATCAAGTTAGGTTCAAATTCTTCAAGGCCAGGCATGAATTGTCAATAGCTGTGTAATATGGTTAATCATGATCTTGTTCCCTCATCTGACAATTTTCGCTTTTACAACTGATTGGCTAATTATTGAGACATAAAGCGGCATATAATATGCAAGTTTGGGACGGTTTTAATGAAAATTTTATTTGAGGTGGAATGTAAACAATGGTTAGAGTGAAACGATATTTCGGATTTGTGGTTCTAAGCTTGGTTGCTCTCGTGAGTCTATCGTTCATTGGCTGTACTGGAACAAAAGCGCCGGAATCACCAGGAGATGCTATGAGTGCGAGTGAGTGTATAAATAATCCAGTGTATGATACGGAATTGAGAGTATTTGGAGAAGTAAGTTCACTAGGTGACCTTGACTGTACATGCTTTCTTTTGAGCTCCGATGGCGCGGACATATTGGTGTGGTATGATTCAATGATAGAAGATAATGGTACAGAAAGGCCTTCAGTAAGTATAGGCGGAATAAAGAATGGCGATCAGGTTATTGTAACAGGTGAACTCAAGGATGAAGGTGAACACACATCAAAGGGTGATTTCTGGTTAAGCAGCATCGAGAAATATTAATTAACATTTCCCGTCTGTTTTAAATCCGGAGGTTTTAAAGTTTCTCTGGATTCTTTCATATTGTCCTAATCCTGATAGCGTATAATTGTTGGTTTTATAGACATGTTTTCACGCCCGACGGTTTGGCATGAAAATTAGAAGACATTTTTTCGTTGAACGCTTAAAAGAATTCTACTCACGTAACACAATGCTTAAAAGTGAAATCGATTAGCAGTGTAGCATTTCTTCGAAATCGATCAAACAACCTTTTTGCTTACGAATAGTAACATATCAGTATCAGATATGATTTACTCCATGTGCTCTCTGCTCTCACACATCCATCCGCTATCGGTCTGGACATCATAGAAGCATCGCAGGTAAACTACAATCATGGTCCAGCAATTCCATCGTAAACCAGCCCTTTTAGGAACATACAAGACTACTCTTGATGGCCAGACTGTGTCTTATAACATAAAACGCAGTTCCAGGGCAAAGCATGTTCGGCTTGAGGTACAAGCAGAAACAGGGCTTACCGTAGTGATTCCATATTCCTATAACAGAGACGATATTCCCGCCCTGTTAAGAAAGAAGAAACGGTGGATTCTGGATAAACTCGCAAAGTATGTAAAAGAGCAACCCATTACGGAAGGGAAAGAACCGAAAAACGGGGACTCCATTAATTATCTTGGTAGGCGTTTGAGGGTAGTCACACGGCATAATCCCGACACGGCTGTTAGCATCGGGCTGGAGAAAAACCGGCTGCTGGTAAATCTTAACAACCGGAATGGACGGTTGAACCTGATACTGGAGTGGTGGTACCGACAGCAAGCGAAAAGGCTCATTAAGCAAAGAGCCGATGAGCTATGCCCTCGACTCGGAGTCACCTACAACCGGCTAACTGTAAGAGGAGCAAAGACCCGATGGGGCAGTTGCTCACAGAAAGCAAATCTCAACTTTAATTGGAAGCTCATAATGGTGCCAGAGCCGGTAATTGACTATGTTATCATCCACGAACTTACTCACTTGAAAGAGATGAATCACTCAAAAAATTTCTGGAATCTGGTCGCCGAGCACTGTCCTCAATGGCGTAAGCATAGAAAATGGCTCAAGGATCATGCAGGCGACCTTGCTTCCAAACTGTCTGGCTAGGAGTAGGCTGGACCTGCCAGGAAGGATCCAGAATTTTTCGCAATGACTACGTCCGCGTAATGTCCGTAGATATCAATTTGTATTTTCACGAATGAAACAAGTAGGCTCAACAAACTGGACTTTTGTTTAGTCGATACTGCAAACAATTCTCGGGTGGGTATTTTAGTACACGATCTCGAAGATATCGCGTAATTCGTGTATAAACGGGACTTCAACTTCACTGATTTTTACATTCCTGTCTCCTATCAGCACCAGCCCGTTCATGGCTAACCGAATCGCTGCTTTCACATTATCAAGATCGTTAACGACGAATAGTAAATTCTCGAAGCCTATATTTATATCATCGATAGATTTGCGAAATATTAACTCGTTCGGTTCACTACAACCTACCTCGACCGATACCATGAACGATGTGAAATAGTGCCTGATTCCTAACGTAACATACTTATTATGAAGTAACGGTTGGGCTCTATCGTTAGAAGGATATTTTCATTTATGGCTTACGAATTGGCAGTTCGAATCACAACAGGTGGAAAAGCCAGGATTGGCAGCCCATTTAAAAGCATTCGTTTATAGAATATTCACCATTTTGGTAACCTGTGCTATAAGCCCACTCTTTTGTTGTGGAAGCGAGTTGAGGGTCGTTAGTGAGTAAGCGCAGATACGTTATCATCATGTTTGCATGGACGTGGCCTAACCCTAAGTCCGACTTAAGCCATGCCAAGAGGTCGGCGTGCTTCCCGGTTATCTTCCCCTGCTTGACATAGCCTTTTTCATTCGCTAACTCCCAGAAATCTTCCGGAGTCTTTCCAGTCTTAGTCTGAATGCTTTCCATGTACGCTTTGAACGTGCCGGGCATATCAATTCCTCCTCTTGACTTGCCGGTATTCAGTAAAATAAGCTCATGTCTAAGGAAACCAAACTTTGATATATATCAGAAGAAAAGCATTATTTACCTCAAGCGTATGCCAGCTCAATATCGTGGAACAGTAGACTTAATAATTATTGACGCAGGTAAATTAGTTTCCCTCCAATTTTTAAGATGCATACCAATATGATAGTCAACATTCTGCCCAAATGTAGTATCGAGGTATAACAAATCCCTGAAACAAAATATATACTATGATTTTAACAGATTCAGGCGAATGAAATATTTAGAACGAACGAAGTTTTTCAGGATATCGCTGATAAACCGGTTCAGATTGTGGAGGGTTGACCTGTATATCGGGAGTTGGCTTTATCGACTTCTTCGATGGGCTTTGCGGTCATTTCTACCCAGGCCGGTCTGAACCCGCTCTTTATGGCATTTCTCACCGAACCAAGATTTGACCATGCAGTGCAGTAAAAGGGAACCTTGCTCCGGTCGATGATCTCCAGAGCCAGACGGCTTGTCAAAGCCGACGCTATTCCCTGTCTCCTGTATGAAGGAAGAACGTCGATGCCTATCTGCCACATCGTTTCGCAATCAGCCGAACACCCGGCTAATCCTGTCAGTCTGTTTCCGTCGTAAGCACCCACTGCAAGGACATCATGTTCTTTCCGCTTCTCTTCCAGAGCGTTGCTCCATTCCGGTTTATAAAGGCCTGCAAAATCCTGCGGTGATAAAACACTAATTTTACAGGTACAACCAAGTTCTTTCAGCATGGTCGTGTCCGGCAGGAAATACTCAGCCATATTGCTGACCCTCTTACCTTTTTTCTCGAGTTCAACATTCAATACGTACATATTCGGTGTCTCGAAGCAGTGTTCAACGTGATATCTATCGATATATTCTTTGACGGTTTCCGCGATCTCCCTGTTTACGGAGGCGACAATGTTATTACCGTAGGAAATCAGGTTACAGTAGAGGGGAAGCGTGAGGTATTTCCTCGCTTTCGGGTTGGATACGGAGAAAACAACCTTGTTTTCTTTTAACAGGAAATCATCCGGTCTGCAGTTAGCCTCCAGTGCTGACTGGTTCAACGCTGTTTCCAGGATTTGGTTGTTGTTCATTCAAACTCCTCCGAAACCATGCTATCCATCTTGTGACCGTCATCTATAGATTTTATATTCTCGGATTCGGTTATATCACTTTCTTTGAGCTTATTATCGAAAATCCTGCTGCTGCAAGTATTTCACGAAGTGCCCTACTGTGGCACCTAAGTTAGAATTTTATTGTTTCTTCCTACAGCTTTTTGAACAGTGCGCCATACCAATCCAAAGTTTCAAAATCGGTATCGCTGGGAGGGCTGCTCTTGTCCCTGTGCCGATGATCGTTCAAATTCCAAAGAGCGTCCATATTAAAGTATGAAGTCAGTTCGAATCCGTTTTCATTCAGGACGGACTCTAGGTCATTTTTCAGCAGGGGATAATATTTGGGTGCCACGGTTGCGTATTCACCTACATGCACACCGTTTTCGTCCAGAGAGGTTACGAAAACGAATGTGACTGAATCGTCGGCATTCCATTGGAATATCTGATACACGCTTTGATGTTTTTCGGCGGTCATAACTGAAGGATTTCCCGCTAGAAATAAAGGTTTTTCCCGAATGATTTTATCCCAATTGCGTATATCAAAATATAAATAACCGTTTGGTTGTAAACATTTATAGGCAGCCTGGACGAAGGATTTGAAGCCGGGTATATCCACATGCGGAAGCGAATTACCCGTGGACATGATAATGTCATATTCAGGTCTCAGGTGTTCATCAAGCCTGGTGAAATCGGCTTGAAACAGGGAAATCGAGAAGCCGGCGGAATTAAAATTTTCTTTTGCTTTCGCCAGCAGGTTCTGACTTAAGTCAGAACCTGCTACCTCGTACCCGAGTTTTGCCATTGGCAACGTGGTACCTCCGGCACCAATGGAGCAATCATGGACCTTGCCGAACATACAGCACGAAAATACCTCTGAGTAATATTTCCTGAAAGCCTCCTGACTTTCTGGAGCCATGTTTTGCATATATAAAGCGCTGGTTTCATAAACATCGAATTGTTTCATATCAATGTCTTATGTATTGATTCAACTCTGATATCAACATTATATCATCTCAACCACCAGTGGAGCTTAAAGAAACGCTATTTTGTTCAAATGGTACAAATTCAGGTTCATCATTGGTTCCATATCGTTAGCTTAACAAATTGCCCGACACTCAATTTTATTGGTATCCTTTTGCTTGGTAATTGGGCCTTTTATTATAGAAAGCCTTGTGATATGAGGTATCGACTTGGAAGAAATAAAAAATCTGGTTATTAGAGCAAGTTCCGGTAACTCTGAGGCATTCGAGGAAATCGTACGACGGTTTCAAGATATGGCTCGCGGATATGCTTTTTCGATCTTAGGTGATTTTAATATAGCTGAAGATGTCGCTCAGGAGGCATTCTTGGACCTGCATCGCCAACTTCCTAATCTGCGTAACCCGGAAGCTTTTTCCAGCTGGTTTCGTCGCATCGTTTTTAAACACTGCGACCGCATTACCAGGGGAAAACGTTTACACACCATTCCCATGGAAGTTGCGACTGTAACAATGGCAGGAGAGGTCGCAGATTCAGAGAAGATTATTGAGGACCGTGAGATTCAAGGAAAAGTACATGAGACCATTCAAGACTTGCCGGAAAATGAACGCATAGTAACTATGCTTTTCTACATTAACGGCTATTCTCAGAAAGAGATCGGGGAATTTCTTGAAGTCCCTGTGACAACTATAAAAAAGCGGCTATATAATGCACGAAAGAGGCTAAAACGGAGGATGGTGGATATGGTTAATGAACAAGTAGCCTGGTTAGCGGTTAATAAAGCTGTACAAGACATAGTGAGAGAACTCGCCACTTCTCCTCGATCGAAGATTATTAGTATAACCATTGGAGGAAGTCTTGTGAGAGGAGATTTTATTGAAGACCTGAGTGATGTTGATGTTTTCACTTTAGTGAGAGGCGATATCCAAGAATATTGGGACAGCGAAGAACACAAAGCTTTCAAATCATACTTTGACTTATATCTTTCTGAGTATAAGGGACACAGCCACAATCCTTTTGTGTGGGATGACCTCTCTATTTGTGAAAAAGATCTCCCAAAAACACTGGATGACCTGGCAAATCAAAGGATAAAAGCATTAGGAATTTATCTCTTTGACCTCATTGAAAATCATAGAACATTATACGGTGAGGATTTTACCAGGAGTTTGCCACAAAATTCAGATCCAAAAATTTTAGTTATTCCGAGGATTGATAGCTTACTTGAAATAGCTGAGAAGATTATTAATGATACTCAAAACCGAGATAGAATTTACTTAATGGGGGTTGAAGCATTAAAGGCATTACAATTGTATTTTGGGGAAAAACCAGCAATAGATAAACCTACTATTGAGCGAGTGTATAGAAAGAATGTTCCTGATTTTCCTATGAAGTCTTTTGGTTTGGATCTTTGGCAAAACTATGTTGATCCAAAAGTAAAGATACCCATTAATCTAAAAGTAAGGTATTTAGAGTACATATTAAAGTACATAAAAGATGTTCAGAAATTAATTAAAGAGCATTCTTTTCAGCCCTGAGCCCTTTACTGGCTGCAAAACGTTCACGTTCTAAAACAATATCGAGCACTATTTAATCGACACCATTTATTCAACGTTATCTTGTTTTACCTTTTCAGATAACATGCTGTTTGAAGTTACACAAGCATCGCATTCATGTAGACTTTTCCGGCTGCAGCCGGCAGCTCCTCCACCCGCACACGCACAGGCACAGGCGCAAGCACATGAAACACAGGCGCAGGCACAGGAAGGATGTCGCACATTACCAAAAGTTTGATTCTGGCTGGTTCGGTTCATAATCACCGCTGCCCAGATTGCCGGTGTAATATATCCTCCGTAACTTCTGTCATAATACCTGCCCTGTTCGTCAGGTTCCAGGTTCTCCTTCTCAACGTATTCATCAAAGCCTTTCTCTATCTTCTGCCGGGTTTCCTTGTTCACTTCCATTTTCTGTTCAATCTCAGCCAGCCTTTCGTTAAGAGTAGCTTGCCTGGCTTTTATACTCCGTCGGATTCCCCAGGCGATCAAGCCACCAACAGCTATGAAAATAAAGATAAAGATTAGCAAACCCGGATTTAAAGGATTTTTCGATTGTTCCGGAGCTGCTGCTGTCAGGAGACTGCCGTCAGCAGATTCAACACGGATGTTGAACCGTTCCCCCTCGGAGAGGTTAGAACGCTCCCAGGTGAAAACGTCACCATCTGCAGAATCCGGCACCGGACTGATTATCGAATAGGTCTGGTAAGCTACCGGGGAAATCAGCCTGATTTCCAGCCGGCTGATCTCTGCCCTGTCATACCAACCCGGCATATAATCGATACGCCACTTCTTTTCCGAGGTTAGTCTTTCCAGCAGGTCGTCCTGCAATACTATAAACTTGATATTGAAAGCTTCTCCCGGTTTGTAGTCTCTATCAAGGTCAACTCTGACACCGGAGAATCCCCCGG
>CAZBQL010000134.1:0-7491 GCA_964493985.1 uncultured Dehalococcoidales bacterium | reverse complement strand
CTAGCACATATAGGCAAATAACCGCAATTAGTTTTATAATATACACATGAGTCGCTTAAAATCTATGGATGCAAGGTCCCGCCTCGTACGGGAAACAGGTACTGTCATTAAAGACTGGGGAGGCAGGCTGCCGGTTGCCCTGGTCTACCCTAATTCCTATTACATCGGTATGTCCAACCTGGGAATCCATACCATTTACAAACTTCTGAACGACTATGATAGCATCGCCTGTGAAAGAGTATTCCTTGAACAGCACTCCAAAGGTGGTTTTTCACCTCCAGTCAGCCTGGAATCTGAAAGGCCTCTCTCTGACTTTAGTGTTATTGCTTTTTCCGTTACCTACGAACTCGACTACTTTAACGTGGTAAAAATACTGAAATCAAGTGGTGTACCACTTTACGCCGAGGAAAGAGATGAAAGCCACCCACTGGTGATAGCAGGCGGTCCCTGCATCACAGCAAATCCGATGCCCCTGGCACCTTTTTTCGACTGCCTGTGTATCGGCGAAGCGGAAGCCATACTCCCTAGTATGCTTCCGGTGCTGCAGGAAGGGACCGGAGAAAAACGGGATAATCTCCTGAAACCTCTCGGGAATCTGCCGGGAATCTATGTTCCTCATATAAACAAAGTTAAGCCGGTGAAACGCCAGTGGTTAACCGACCTTGACAGTTTTCAGTCGCACACCGTCGTTCTGACGCCCGACACCGAACTTGGTAATCTCTACCTGGTAGAAGCCGAACGTGGATGTGTTCACAGCTGTCAATTCTGCATGGTAAGTACCATTTTCAGTCCTGTGAGATACCGTTCGGTAGACAGTATCATGGAGCAGGCAAGAGAGGGCCTGAATTACAGGAGGCGAATCGGTCTTGTAGGTCCGGCAGTCTCCGAACATCCACAGTTCAAAGAGATACTTTCGGGACTGCATCAGTATAGCGCTGAAATATCTGTAAGTTCCCTGCGAATAAGACCCCTGCCGGAATCCGCAGTTTCAGAACTGGTAAAGGGAAAAGCCAAAACGATAGCTCTTGCCCCGGAAGCCGGTTCTCAACGACTGCGTAGCCTGATAAAAAAAGGCATTAACGAAGAAGATATTATCCAGGCAATGAGGAAAGTCGCTGAATATGGAATCAGGCAACTCAAGCTGTATTTTATGATCGGTCTACCGACCGAAACTGATGAAGACGTAGAAGAAATTGCTAAACTTACTCTCAAATGCAGAGAAACACTGGAGAGTATTTCTCCCGGCTGTCGTATCACACTCAGCATCGCTCCCTTCGTGCCGAAGGCCGGGACTCCATTCCAGCGCCAGCCGATGGAGGAAGTCAGTGTCCTGAACAATCGGGTGAGCGTACTCAAGAAGCAGCTCTCACCGGCAGGGATAAGTATCAAAGCGGACAGCCCGGCATGGAGTAGAGTACAGGGAGTCCTGGCTCGTGGCGATAAAAGGCTGGCAGAAGTACTGGCCGACATAGAAAACCTTAATCTTTCGGGATGGCAAAAAGCATTGACTCAAAAAGGGCTTGATGAACGATATTACCTGAGGAAAATATTCCACGACGAAATAGTACCATGGTCAATGATCAATGAGTAATCGCGTATTATCCTTAATACGTAAAAACCCCCATATTACCTATTGACAAAAACGCAGTCTGTTGATATATTAGCAGTGGGAAGCATCGACCGTAGTGGCGATGATTTCTCAAGAAAAAGAACTTTTTACAACTGAAGTCGCTTGGATCGGATATGACCGAGACGGCAGGAATAGTGAATTTAGAAAGATTGCCTTCCTCGGCGTGTCCGGGAAGGTTTTTTTATTACCTGTTAGAGGTGTAAGTGAAATGACTGAAGCGGGATTTATCGGAGCCGGAACAGTAGGAACAGCCCTGGCCATCGGTCTGCACAATCACGGGTACAGGATTACTGCAGTATACAGTCGAAGCAGAGAATCGGCTGAAAAATTAGCTTCGGAGATCCCCGGCTGCAGAGTAATGGAGAGCAGCCAGGCTGTTGCCGACAACGTGGACATCGTATTTATCACCACACCCGATGGCGCTATCGGCACGGTAGTTTCAGAGATCGACTGGAAACCTGGTCAAAGTGTAGTACATTGCAGCGGGGCTGACTCAACAGAAGTCCTTGAACCTGCAAAACAATCAGGCGCTCTGACGGGTGCATTTCATCCTCTCCAGACATTCGCCAGCGTCAAGCAGGCAATAGAGAACATACCAGGCTCCACCTTCGCGATAGAAGCTGAAGAACCACTGCTGACCGAGTTAAAGAAAATGGCTACCGCACTCGAAGGAAGATATATTCAGCTTGAAGCAGATGATAAGGTGGTTTACCATGCAGCGGCGGTTATGGCCTGTAATTACCTGGTAACCCTTGTCAAACAGGCAACCGACCTATGGAAAACGTTCGATATCCCCACTCAGCAGGCCAGCCAGGCTTTACTGCCGCTTATTCAAGGTACTATACACAACATTGAAACAGTCGGTATCCCTGACTGCCTTACCGGACCAATCGCACGAGGTGATACCGGCACTATCAGAAAACACATCGAAGCACTGGAAAAATCGGCACCCGACGTACTTCCAACCTATCTTGAGCTTGGTCGCCAGACGGTACCCATCGCCCTGGCAAAAGGGAAAATTACCGGGAAACAGGCGGAAGATATGATGGAAATCTTAAAACAGCCTAACCTGTTAATAAGCATATAGAGGGAGAAAGCCTGATGAGAAACATGCTGAAAAGCAAGATCCACCGCGCCACCGTTACCGGTGCAGATATCGACTATGAAGGAAGTATTGCCATAGATACCCGGTTGATGGAAGCGGCAGACATACTTCCCTTCGAACAGGTACACGTCCTCAACCTGAATAACGGGGCCCGTTTCGAGACATATGCCATCGAAGGCGAAAAAGGTGAAATCTGCATCAACGGTGCGGCCGCCAGACTGGCTATCAAAGGTGACGTTGTTATCATACTTACATACCAGCAAATGGAGGAAGAAGAGGCCCGGACATATACTCCGAAACTCGTCCATGTCGACAAAAACAATAATATTACCGCTGTCAAAGGATCTATAGAAGCTGCTATTCGTTAGGAGTAGTTAAATGCGTGTTTCAATAAACCAGATAAAAGAGATGAAACAGAACGGTGAGAAGATCTCCATGCTCACCGCTTATGATTATACGACCGCTAAAATAGTCGATGAAGCAGGCATCCCCCTGATACTCGTCGGCGACAGTCTTGGAATGGTGGTCCTGGGTTTCGATACGTCGATACCCGTCACTATGGATATTATGCTGCACCATACCAAAGCAGTAGTAAGAGGTACACAGAACGCCCTGATAGTGGGTGATATGCCGTTCATGACCTACCATGTCAGTACCGAAGACTGTCTCAGGAATGCCGGCAGGTTCATCCAGGAAGCCGGAGCGCAGGCAATTAAACTCGAAGGCGGAGTAACCGTAGCCGAAAAAGTAAGACAGGTAGTCAACTGCGGTATTCCCGTAATGGGACATATAGGCCTTACACCCCAGTCTATCAACCAGCTTGGCGGACACAAGGCACAGGGAAAGTCTATCGAATCCGCGAAAGGTATCATCGAGGATGCTATAGCCCTTGAACAGGCAGGGGCTTTCTCCGTAGTACTGGAAGCGATACCATACAAACTGGCTGCCCTCATTACGAAAAAACTAAGTGTTCCCACCATCGGTATTGGTGCCGGACCGGACTGCGACGGACAGGTTCAGGTAATCAATGATACGTTCGGTTCGTATACTGAGTTCGTACCGAAACATGCCAGGCAGTATGCACAGATCGCTGAGATTATGAGAAAAGCAGTCTCAGAATACGATGCCGACGTGAAATCAGGTCAATTCCCCACAAATGCCAACAGCTATATTATCGATAAAGACGTCATAGCCGAACTTGAGAAAGAATACAGTTAAGCTGTAAATGAAAATCAGAAGTATAAAACACACGAGGGGCTAAGCCCCTCTTTGCATTCACTGGTATTATCACAGTCAGGATGTAACGGATGAGAGTAATAGATAGTATCTTCGAAATGAAAAAAATTCGAAACAGCCTGGAAGAACCGCTGGGATTCGTCCCTACCATGGGATACCTTCACGAAGGGCATCTTTCGCTGGTCAAAATAGCGAAAGAAGAAAATAAAACGGTTGCAGCCAGCATCTTTGTCAATCCCACACAGTTCGGTCCCAATGAAGACTTCGAAAGCTATCCGCGTGATACGGAAGGCGACCTGAAAATGCTGGAATCATATACCGACATCGTCTTTATGCCCACCGCTGATGACCTGTATCCCGCCGGATACAATAGCTGGGTTGAGGTAGAAGGACTGACCGATAAACTGGAAGGCGCGTCCCGCCCTGCCCACTTTCGAGGAGTGACCACCATTGTCGCCAAACTGTTCAACATCGTCCGTCCGGCCAGGTCGTACTTCGGACAGAAGGACGCCCAGCAGCTTGCCGTGATCAAGAAGATGGTAAAAGACCTCGATATGAACCTTGAAGTGATTGCCTGCCCTACCGTGCGTGAACCGGACGGCCTGGCAATGAGCAGCAGGAATACCTACCTCAAACCGGATGAACGTAAAGCAGCAACCGTCCTGTACCGGTCTCTGAAACTGGCTGAAAAGTTGTACGCCGAAGGTGAAAGAGACGCCGGAAAAATCCGGCATGAAATGACTTCCCTGATAAATCAGCAGCCGGCAGCAAACATCGATTATGTGAGTATCGCCGATAACGAAACACTGGATGAAGTGGATGAGATAACAAGACCGGTGCTGGTATCCCTGGCAGTAAAAATCGGAAAACCAAGGCTTATAGACAACCTGGTGCTGGGATAAACGCCAAAATAGACAACAGGAGGTTTCTCCATATGGCGAAAAAGCAGAGCAACAAATCTTCTCAGAATGAAATCCCACCGGTGCAGATCGCCCTCGATCTTATCGATCTCCCCAGAGCGGTAAAGATTGCCCAGGAAGCGGTAAAAGGAATACTTACTGAAACTGATGGTGATATTTCGAAGGCATGGATTGAAGCCGGTACTCCCCTGATAAAATCAGAGGGAATGAATGCTATTCGTGAACTGCGTGCCGCTTTCCCTGGACACACCATATGCGCCGACATGAAGGTGATGGATGCCGGTTCTACTGAAGTAGAGATTGCAGCGAAAGCCGGTGCCAACGTGGTATTTATTCTTGGTACGGCGCCTGATTCCTGTATTTCCGAAGCGATACTGGCCGGGAAAAAGTACGGCGTTAAAATAGCAGCCGACCTTATATCCGTCAAAAATCCCGCTAAACGTGCAATAGAGCTCGAGGAAATGGGTATCGATATCATCAACATACATGTTGGACTTGACCAGCAAGTATTGGGAGTAAAACCTATCGATCTTGTGAAGGAGATATCGAAAGCAATATCGGGAAAAGCTCAGATCTCAGCAGCAGGAGGAATAAACAGCGAAACAGCAGTCCAGGCTTACGAAGCCGGCGCTGATATTATTATCGTCGGTGGTTCTCTCTACAAAGCAAAAAGCCCGGAGGAATCGGCCCGTAAAATCGTACAATCGTTGAAATCAGGAAAACCGATAGAGACGAAAGAATTTCTAAAGTACGATAAAGAGCATCTTGCCGAAGCGTTCATGAAGGTAAGTACCTCGAATATCAGTGACGCCATGCACAGGACAGGAGAGTTGAGAGGACTCAAACCCGTATGGGAAGGAGAGCCGAGCGAGTTGAAATTCGCCGGACCGGCGGTAACGGTCAGGACCTATAACGGCGACTGGAGCGCTCCCGTCCAGGCTATCGACCACGCTAAAGCAGGCGATGTCCTGGTTATCGACGCCTGCCAGGGAGAGACCGCAGTCTGGGGAGAACTGGCTACCAACAGCTGTAAAACCGTCGGAATTGTGGGTGTAATAATAGACGGTGCCGTACGCGATATCGATGATATCAGGAAATTGAAGTTTCCGTTGTTCGCCCGTCATTTCACGCCGACCGCCGGTGAACCCAAAGGATTCGGTGAAATCAATGCCCCTATCGAGGTGTGCAGTAGGAAAGTAGAACCGGGCGACTGGATAATCGGCGACGAAAGCGGGGTTGTCGTTGTACCGAAAGAATCGGCAATGGAAATGGCTAACCGGGCTATCGATGTCCTGGAAAAAGAAAACCGGATCCGTGAAGAAATTCAAAGAGGTTCGACGCTAGGACAGACACAATATCTGTCGAAGTGGGACGTAAAGAAATAGCCAATACGAGAATATCAAGTATCCTTTCTCACCGGTTCACTGAGTAAGTTATGGTTTCTGTCGGACTTATAATACCGCTCATCCTGAGCCTGTCGAAGGATGAGTGAATTATTCAAGGTAATTGCGAGATGTCTAACTTGAGACAAACTCCGCTACCAGTTCCCTGGCTTCTTCCTCAAAATCATCCTGGATATCCAGCCATTTTATCCTCTCGTCGGACAGGCTGAACCAGTTATACTGCCTTCGTACCAGCCGGTGTGTTTCGGTTTTTATCTGGCGAACGGCTGAATCCAGGGAGATTTCACCATCGAGGTACATCATTATCTGTTTGTACCCGATACCGGACATCGCCGGAATATCTGATCCATACCCCATTTTCTTCAGTTTCTTGACTTCATCTACAAGGCCGTTTTCTATCATGGAGTCGACCCGCAGGTCTATCCGCCGGTACAATTCCTGTCTATCGGTTGTTAAACCCATGACAAGCATCCTATATGGCGGTTCTTTCCTCGTTCTTTGTTGAGAAAAAGGTTTACCGGTCCGATATGAAACCTCCAGTGCCCTGATCACACGGCGTAAATTTCTCGGATCGATCGTTCGGGCTGCTTCAGGATCTACTTCCTCAAGCTCATGATATAACTCGTCCACCCTTCCTTCCGCTGCTTTTTCTTCCAGCCTTTGCCGTAGTTCAGGATCAGGTCCTACCTTCGGCACTTCCCAGCCTTCGAGCAGTGCCCGGACATACTGTCCGCTTCCACCTGCCAGTATCGGTAATTTTCCGCGTTCGTGGATATCAGTAATTATCCCGATTGCCATTTCCCTGTATTGAGCCAGGCTGAAATCATCTTCAGGATTAATTATGTCAATTAAATGATGGGGAACGAGAGCCAGTTCCTCCCGGCTGAGTTTCGCCGTGCCGCCATCCATGTACCTGTATACCTGGCGGCTGTCAGCGTTTATTACCTCACCGTCAAATTCCCGCGCGAGGTAAATCGCCAGATTGCTTTTACCGGTAGCGGTAGGACCTACAACTGCAACAAGGGGGTTTTTTCGATTCTCAAAGGTCATATAGATATGCCTGCATGATATCGCACAACATAATCCCCCTTTGTAAAGGGGGATTCAGGAGGATTTTATGCTCTCCCTTTCTCTCATTTTTACACAGGGATAGATAGCACTTTTAGTTTATTATTGAAGGTCAGCCGTCTGCTTCGC
>CAZBQL010000133.1:0-7494 GCA_964493985.1 uncultured Dehalococcoidales bacterium | reverse complement strand
GTTCGGCGCCCAGCTCCTGATAGACTTTTACGGCTTCATCGAGATTCTTTACGGCGATGCCAGTGTGGCTTATTCCTTTTAACATTTTTTTAAACCTCCTGTTAACGAAAGGGCAGGCTGATTACCAGCCTGCCCTTATTATCCTTTTTTTACTCGATCATCTCAACCGGCAAGGAGTAGATTCCCGCCTTCGCGGGAATGACAGGATGATTTCATAATAATACGGGTGTATTCTATTAAAAGGCTTTGCTCATTATACAGACGCCATTGTTTCCCGCATAGCCGTAACTCTGTGCAAGCCCGACCTTCGGGTTGTTGGTAATCTGTCTCGGTCCGAGATCACCGCGAAGCTGGTAGGCTACTTCAATGCACTGCCAGAGTCCCTGGGCAACGGTGGCTTCACCGAAAGCGCCGAAACCGCCGCTGGGGCAGACCGGTACTTTACCGTCAGGTACATTGAAATATCCGTCCCTGAGTAACTGGTCGGACCCACCGTACGGAAGCTGGAGGATCATGTCCATGTAGGTCAGGTAATGCCATGAGCTGTTATCCGGCAGTTCTATTACATTGATGTCATCAGGGGTACGGCCTGCCTGTTTATAGGCAGCGGCGAGGGCGTTCCGACTTTCACTCCAACCGAGAGTACCGACATCCGCCCGCGGATAGGCGCTCAGGTAGGTGAGTGGAATGCAGGGGTCACCGAATGAAGGTGAACCTACGGCGAGACCTTCGATAAGTATGGGTTTATCCGTATATTTCTCAGCCTGGTCCATGGGAACGACGATAATAGCGGAAGCAGAATCACTCGTCGCGCAGATCTCATACAATCGCAGAGGATCGCAGACCATCGGTGATTCGAGCACTTCCTGTAGAGTGTACTCTTTGCGATAACGGGCGTTCGGATTATGAACGCCGCCTTTACTGGTGATAACCTTGACCATTGCCATGTCTTCCTCGGTGGTGCCGCAGTCGTGTATTCTCCGGCGCATTTCCATCGCCCAGTATCCCGGGTTGGTCTCACCAACCATTGCGTAGCGGATCCAGTCATTATCATACCGTCTGTCATTACCCTGAGGTCTGAAGAAACCACCGGCCGATTTATCCGAGCCGACAGCTATGGCGATATCATGCTCGCCACTGGCTACTGCCAGGCAGGCTTCCCTGAGTATCGACTGGCCGGTAGCGCAGGCGTTTACGATATTGCAGCACGGTATTCCGGTGCCGCCCATCATGGTTGAGATGGATGTACCGAGAAGCAGCGAAGGTACACCTCCCTGGTCGGCAATCCACATATAGGCACCGCAGGCCATCGTTTCAATATCTTTCCATTTCATATGGGCATCTTCAAGCGCCTCGGTGATAGCATAACAGCCAAGTTCTGCCATAGACTTGTCAGGCCATTTCCCGTAAGGATGGACGCCCAGACCTACTATTGCTAATTCTCTGTTTTTCATCTGTTAGAAATTCCTCCTGTCCTTACTGTACCGGTTTCCAGGCCCAGGTAATATATTCGTTCTCATCATCCGAGTATAGCGTCCTGGTAGTCATCTCCATTTCCATACCGATCTCGACCTGGTCGGTGGTCAGCATCCCGAGAATTCTCAGTCCCTCCGGAAAATCAAGCATCCCGAGAGGGAAAGGCTCGAAAGGCTCCATTTTGAACGGTTCCGGCATCGGATAAGCCTGTACGGCGTACGTGTAGAGTGTTGCCCTGTTGCTGAGTTCGATCTCTTCTACATTTTCCGTCTTCTTTTCACAATCGGGATTAGTGCAGTATGGCGATTTCGGGAAGGCCGGTGTCCCGCATATCTTGCATTTACTGCCAATCAGCTTCGGCTGATCGGAAGGCCATGTGAAAAGACCTTCGGCCAGTGGCACCTTGTTCTTGGACATTATTAATCCTCCTTCTATTAACTAAGCGTAATCGAACCGTTTTAGCTGTCGTAACACAGCGTGGACTATACTTTTTCGCGGATATATTCCGATAATTCTTTGATCGATGTTCCGGGGCCGAATACAGCGCTTATTCCCTTTTCCTTCAGGTAAGGGATATCCTCATCGGGGATAATACCGCCACCGATAACAAGCACGTTATTCATATCCCGTTTCTTCAGTTCTTCAACTACCCGCGGGAACAGTGACTGGTGTGCTCCAGAGAGGCAGCTCAGAGCGATTACGTCCGGCTGTTCTTCCAGCGCTGCCTGGGCTATCATCTCCGGAGTCTGTCTCAAACCGGTGTAAATTACCTCCATTCCGGCTTCTCTCAGACCCATTGTAATTACCTTGGCACCGCGGTCGTGCCCATCGAGTCCAGGCTTGGCTACAATAACTTTTATCTTCTTCTTGTTCACTTTAGGGATTTGCTCCTGTTATTATTAGCGGTTTTACTAAATCTTACCATATCCCGAATATTCGCCAAACACCTTCTTGAGTGTTCCGGTAATCTCACCGATCGTTGCATAAGCTTTCACGGCTTCTACGGTCAACGGCATTATATTCGATTTCTCATCGGCTGCCGTTTCTTCAAGTTTCGCCAGTAATAATTTAACCTTCCGGTTATCTCTTTCTTCCTTCACTTTAGCCAGCCTGGCAAGCTGCTTCTTTTCTGCTTCAGCCCGTTTAGTGGCGTCGTAAGGATACGGTATCAACCGGTTTGGAAGAACTTCAAGTTCCTGCTCACCGGTGAAAGCATTTACCCCGACGACTATTTCTTCGCCGGTTTCCAGTTTTTTCTGGTATTCATACGCGCTCTGGGCAACGGCGCGCTGCATAAAGCCGTTTTCGATAGCTCCCTGCGAACCGCCCATTTCCTCTATCTGATGGATCAATGCCCAGGCTTCTTCTTCGATCTTGTCGGTCATCGCTTCTATGTAATATGAACCTGCCAGTGGATCAGTAACCTTACTAAGCTTGGATTCCCAGTAGAGAATCCTGGCGGCGTCTTCGGAAAGCTGCTGGGCCTCGATACTCCAGCCGAGTCCCAGCGGCTCGTCATACGGCGGCTCAGCCGATGGTATATAACCGGCTAAAGCGCCGGCGACTCCGCCGATCACGGCACGGGTCAGGTTGTTCAGCGGTCGCTGGCTGGTGGAAGTCCAGGCTCCTGTGAGGAAACCTCCGGCTTCTCTCAGGATCCAGTTTCTCGGATTTTTACTCTTAAAGGTATCTCTCATTATCTTTGCCCACATCCGGCGGCTTGCCCTGCGGGTACATATCTCCGGCAGGATCTCCATGCTGCCGCTAAGGGTATTGAAAGTAAACCGGTTTACGAATGAATCGACATCAAGACCGCCATCGATTCCGCACTGTACATAAGCTGAAGCGTTAGCAAGCGTAAAGGCCAGCGCCTGTACCCTGGTAGCTCCGGCTTCTCTCATATGGTAACCGGAAATGCTGATAGGGTTGAGCAGAGGGGTATTCTGAGTGCAGTATACGAAAGTATCTCTGGTTACCCTGAGCGAATCCCCAGGAGGGTAAATATACGTGCCGCGTGCCACGTATTCCTTGATGATGTCATTCTGGAGAGTCCCTCTCAGTTTCGAAGCCGGGATCCCTCTCTTTTCCGCCAGGGCGACATAAGCCGCAAGGATTACGTTCACCGGGGCGTTTATCGTCCAGTTCGAGGCAATGCCGTCCAGGTTATTTTTGTCCTGGAATGGCTCGTATAAAGTCTCGAAATCGGCAAGGGTATCGAAAGCCACTCCTGCTTTCCCTACTTCGCCTTCGGCCATAGGATCGTCAGAGTCAAGGCCGATCTGTGTCGGAAGGTCGAAAGCTATATTGGGCCCGCCTGTTCTGCCGCGTACTATTTCGCTTTGATAATAATCACGGGTATCTTCGGCGGTACCGTAACCGAGGTACCGTCCTGCCCTGACCAGACCTCCTCCACCTCCGATGTGGTAGCCACCGGTTACCGGACCGCTGCCGGGGACCTGGCAGGGATATACTCCGGCGGTGAAGGGATATTCACCGGGGAAACCTACTTTCTCCATGAAGCTGAAGTCTTCAATATCGGCAGGCGTATAGAACTCGTTTTCACTCTCGGTAATGTTAAACCTGTCGAGTTGTTTCTTCAGTGTACCGTTTTCCCATTCCTTCCGTTTCCGTTTGATCTCGTCGATGTCATTTTTATCGAATGTTCCGGACATAATACGTTCTCCTGTTCTTTAGGGGTTAAACGGTGAATTTCCGTGTCTATTGTATATCAAAATTGAGGATGATTCCAGTATTATCATGTTAAGTACGCATATCTGCTGTCATTTGATATAATAGGGAATCATTCATATGAAATTTATTAATACGATAAAGATAGGTACATTTTTCAGGACGAGGGTACGTATTCACTATACGTGGATACTGGTCTTTATACTAATACCCTGGACCGTGAGTACGCAGTATTCTACGGAAACATCGCTGTTATCAAGAGTCGGCTTCGGGCTGATTACTGCTTTTCTTTATTTTGGAACGGTTTTTTTACGTGAAATCGTACTCCTGATGCTTGCTGTCTACAAAGGAATGGTTGTCAGGACAGTTACGATATTTGCGTTCGGAGGGCTGATTCAACCCGATTATGAAACAACATCGCCATCACATGAGATTCTTCTGGCCGTATCCGGAATGCTTCTGAATTTCGTAATTACTGCGATTTTCTTTTTCACTCATCCGTTGTTCGGAGATATCGATCTGGATATGAAGGTAATAACCGTGAAATGGCTGGCGTTTTTCTATTTCACACTCAGCCTGTTTCATCTACTGCCGGCTTATCCACTTGAAGGCGGGAGAATACTTCGTGGAATTATCTGGAAGGTAACCGGTAATGTCAGGCAGGCAACCCGCATAGTCGGAATTACAGGCTGGATTCTAGGTTTTCTGACGATGGTCGGGGGAATACTACTGGCTGTACTGACAGAAGAATTATTTACAGGATTGTTCTTTATCGGATTGGGGCTGATAATACAGAATGCTGCTACTCACGGCATCAGACACTTAAAACAGATCCCCGAACTGCCTCCACCCGGACCTCCTTCATTACCGCCTGAAGAGGTTGATCAGGCTATTCTCCTTCCATCGGAAGAGATCCCGACTCAACAGCCGCAGGAATTACCTTCAGAGGAATATCATCAATTACGCTTACAACTCTATACTCCTTCTTATAGGTCGTCCACCTGGCCTCGAACCACCTGAAGGGACTCTGGGCTTTTGACCGTATCCATATTACCGGGTTCAGGGGATCATCTTTCCACCAGCCGACGTCTATTATACTCGCCAGTGGAGTACCTCTAATAATTTCGATATCGTAAAACGAACGAGGTGTTTCCTCGGGAAGCAGCCCTGCGCTGAATACTGTCCAGTCTACTTTAACCGTTGTTAGAGGGGCTGTGGAGGTGGTAACTTTAAGCCTGCAGTCGCTGGTATTTGATGAATTCACCCAGGTAGCTCCTGCGATCGAGGTGAGCAGCGGCACCGAGTCCAGGTGTACATGACTGTACGATCTCTCATCTCCCGCTTCGCACTCACCGATAGTATCTTCCCATTGCACCCATTTATAGAAGGCTGAGTTCCTGTGGATGATAGTACCGTTTGCCGTGACAACACCGCCAACGATATCCGACCACTGGTCAGTTCCCAGTAACCAGTCCGCTTCATGTTCGATGATACCGGTCCTGGCAGGAACTGAAAATTCCATTTCATACCCGAAGATGTAAAACAATATATTGTTTGCCAGGAACAGCGAAGTGGTATCCTTCGCACCGACTTCACTGTGCTGGTGTTCACCGTAATAGACTACCTCCGCTCCTTCAGAGAATTGTGCCATGAGCGGTACGACTCCGTCATCAAGATTTCTCGGCCATATGTCCACACCGCCCTGGTTATACAGGGGACTTAGAGGAGACGGTTCCGCAGATATAAAAGCGAGCCAGCGTTTTTCCTGGCTTACTTTCAGACCGTCGGCGCTGCTGTCATAAAATGCTACGGAATCGCATACTCCCTGATCATTACCAAGTTGCGTTGTGCGGCAGTAATCAGCCATCGGTCCTCCACCGGGAACATAATAATCATCCAGTTTTTTTACCGGGCTGTTGATGGTAATGACTGTAGCTACTCTATCCGTGATATTACCAACGTTGTGAGCAGTGGCGAACAGAGCCGTCTTTCCTCCCATACTGTGACCCACCAGAATCAGGTTGTCTTTTCCCTCGAAGTGTTCGTTTATACTATCAGCGATATTGTTTGCCCAGGTATTGATATCGACATATGCCGGGTAACATCTGGAGAGTATATTTACCTTAACTGATATACCCGGATTTTTTTCCTGGTAACGGTCGATAAAAAAGGGAAGAAGCTCATTAATCCGGTCGACAATATTCTGGAAAGCGCAGGGATTTCCGCCCATTCCGTGACAGAACACGAAGTTTAGTTCCTTGACTACATCCGGTCTTTCCGCCGCATGGATCGGCTGGGTAACCAGGAATTGAAAGCATAAGACTACAGTAAATATTAGTGATGAAATTCTTACTTTATTAAGTAACATGTTCACTCGATAGCGTATTTAACGGTGTCTGCTCATTTTACAGCACTGGTGGATTAGCTTCAAGAGGTGCAGGATTGTGACTATTATCATTTGATTGCTTTTCATTGAGAATGATAAACTTAGATAAAACATGAGCTGTTCCGTTACTCAAGAGAGCTTTAGCAGCCTTTTAGATCTCCATAATAATAAGGGGAATATTCGACTGGATTGGGAGCCGTTATTTGTATCTCCAGTGTGGTTGGAAGTATGGTGGAGTGTATTCGGCAATGACTATGATTTATATCTTGTTTCCGTAAGGGAAGACAATGCTGTTGCAGGCATTGCCCCTCTAATGATAAAAGATGACACAGCCTCGATTATCGGAAGTACCGACCTGTGCGATTATCTCGATTTTCTCGTCGCTCCGGAAAGAGACCAGGATTTTTTCGGTACTTTGCTTGATAATCTTAAGCAAAACGGTGTTAAACAACTTAATCTTGAATCGTTACGACCGGAATCCAGAGCAATTACCGGTCTTACCGATATAGCTTTACGTCGCGGATATGAAGTAGCCTTGACTCCCTGTGATGTTACGCTGGAAATGGAGTTACCGGATAACTGGGATGATTATCTCATGATCCTGAATTCAAAACAGAGGCATGAGATAAGGCGGAAGTTGAGAAGGCTGGAAGAAGCCGGGGAATATGAATATCGTTCGGTAAGCGATAGTGCTTCGGTTATGGATGAATTCGATACATTTCTAAAAATGTTTACGGAAAGCAGAGATGATAAAGCTGATTTCCTTACCGATGAGCGCGAGTTGTTTTTCAGGTCCATGACTGAATCGATGTCGAGTGCAGGAATACTTAAGCTTGGCATACTGGATATTAATACGATTCCTGCTGCCATGGTTATGTATTTCGATTATAATGATAATATATACCTTTATAACAGCGGTTTCGAAAAAGATTATGTCTCACTTA